>NZ_JASCPO010000520.1:0-311 GCF_029960145.1 Pseudomonas sp. PS01299
GCAATGGACAGCTTGAACTCGTAGTTATGCGGGATATTGTCGACGGTCTGGGGCAGGGCGGTGACTTCGACTTTTTCGCCCTCCAGGGTGGTGCCGAGCATGGTCAAGTGAATGATGTCATCCATCTCGAAGTCTGGCCGTGTGGCCGTGACATGCACCGTGATGTCGTTATCGCCCTGTTTATCGGCGTCGAGTTCATTATTGACAGCCTCCTGAACAATCGGTGCGGCCAGCAGGTCGATGCCGGTGGTGACGACGATGCGGGTTGCCTTGCACCAGTCTTCCGATTCATTGCCGACGATGTCGCGCAC
>NZ_JASCPO010000521.1:0-304 GCF_029960145.1 Pseudomonas sp. PS01299
TTGCTGTCAAGTGATTATTTTCAGAAGTTTTCGAAGATTTCTTCAACAACTTCAACCACTTGCGCTTCCGATCTCTCGTTAGCGGGAGGCGAATTCTACAGCGTTACACGCTGCTGTCAACACCTCTTTTTCTCCGCTTTCGACCGAGAAGATCGAACCGTCAAAAGAGCCAAACATCACCGCTCTTTCAACTCCTTCCAGGCTTCGATGAACTGAAGCGAGCCGCTGCCGAAAACTGCGTAACTCATTGAATCTCAAGGAGTTTTCCGTTTCGACTGCGCCGGAAGTGGGGCGAATTATAGAC
>NZ_JASCPO010000522.1:0-304 GCF_029960145.1 Pseudomonas sp. PS01299
GGTCATGAGTAACGAGGATCAGGTCACGTTGCTCACCTTCCAGTTACTCGACTTCCACCTCCGCGCAGATAAGCCGACGTGGTGGCAGCTGTTCAGCCGTCAGGACATGACAACCGAGGGACTGCTGGAAGATATCGAGAGTCTGGCCGTTGTGCAGCGCACAAACACACCGCCTGAACCAAACAAAAAATCGTTTTTGTATGAGTACAGCTTCGACCCTCAAGAAACCAAAATGCGTACCGGTTCTCAGTGTGTCATCACCGAGTCCCTGGCCAGCGTACAGCTGGTTAATCTGGACCATGAC
>NZ_JASCPO010000523.1:0-300 GCF_029960145.1 Pseudomonas sp. PS01299
GGATAACGATTTCGCTCATGCGCTCGCCGGAGGTCAGAGCAGCTTGCAGCAGAGGCGAAGCCTTGTCGTAGACCTTGGTGATGATCACTGGCTTGTGCACGCGCTGACCGGTTGGCTGACCGGATTGCGGGTCACGCGGGATGATCACGTCGTGGCTGAAAGCCTGAACCATGACCTGGTCTTCGTGGCCTTCCTGGTAGGTGTTGCCAACGGAGTCGGCGGTGAAGGCGCCGGCAGTGATCAGGCCTTGTTTTTCGCCGGTAACCGACATGTACGCTGGTGTTGCCATGGGGTGCTCTC
>NZ_JASCPO010000524.1:0-300 GCF_029960145.1 Pseudomonas sp. PS01299
GCACTAGCGCGCCGGATGAACCGTACGGACGCAGGCGCAAGTCGACGCGGAACACGAAGCCGGCTACCGTCATCGGGTCGAGGGCCTTGATCAGGCGCTGACCGAGGCGAATGAAGAATTCCTGATTATCCAGCGCGCGTTTCACGCCGACGGTTTCGCCGCCCTCGGGGTAGGCGAAGATCAGGGCGATGTCCGACGACAGGTTCAGCTCGACCGCGCCGAGCTTGCCCATGCCGAGGATGACCATCTGCTGCGGCAAGCCGCTGCTCCGGCCGGTCGGCGTACCGAACTGCTGGCAAT
>NZ_JASCPO010000525.1:0-296 GCF_029960145.1 Pseudomonas sp. PS01299
ATCATGTACTACCTGTTCGACATGCCGTACCTCAACGGTGTCGACCTCCGCGAAGTGCCGGTCGAGGAGCGCCGCGCTGCGCTGTCCACGGTACTCGGTGGGCATGAGCAGCCGATGCTGCGCTTCTCCGAAGCCTTCGATGAAACGGCGGACGCACTGCTCAACAGCGCCTGCCAGATGCAGATGGAGGGGCTGATCGGCAATCGCCTGGGCTCGCCCTACGTGTCGCGGCGCAGCAGTGACTGGATCAAGCTCAAGTGCAAGCATCGGCAGTAATTCGTGGTCGTCGGCTATAC
>NZ_JASCPO010000526.1:0-295 GCF_029960145.1 Pseudomonas sp. PS01299
CCTGAAGGTTATTCAGGGACTTTAGCGGCCCCTTCGCGGGCAAGCCCGCTCCCACAGGGTTCTGCGGCGGAACATGATTGTGTGTTCGACACAAAACCCTGTGGGAGCGAGCCTGCTCGCGAATGGCCGCGCCGCGGTCTCAAGCTTTTATGCGCAGGATCAACGGTTTGAGCCATGCGCGTTGGCGTCAGCGTTTGATCGTGGCACGATGGCGGGGGTATCGACCGAGACCCCCTGACCATGCCGCAATCCAAAGCCAAGAATCTGTCCCTGATCGCCGCAATCGACCTGGGCT
>NZ_JASCPO010000527.1:0-295 GCF_029960145.1 Pseudomonas sp. PS01299
GTGTAGCGATGTGCAGTCAATGGATTATCGCGTTTTTTCAGCCGCTCGCTGAGCCGTCTGCCTCGAAAGTAGAGTTCGCGTGGCTTTCAGGACGTCATCTTTTTTGCGTCGATGTGAAGGCCAGAAGATACGTCATCCCATTTGAAAGTCGGCCGTATGGGTTTTTTTGTAGGAATAATCTTTATTTGCTGTAGGGAATGTCTTTTGGTGGGATTGCAATGAAACTCTCTTGTGCCATGTCAGAAGTGACTGGGCTATTGTGCGTGCTCTAAAAATTCGAACAGCGAAACTGGAC
>NZ_JASCPO010000528.1:0-294 GCF_029960145.1 Pseudomonas sp. PS01299
GGTTTCTCATAGACAATTTGTCCCAGTGGGACGAAGAAACCAGGTGGTTGAGGGCTGCCCTGGTTTTTTCCAATTCTGAGCTTCGCCATTTGTCAGCCACGCAAGTGATGGCTTTACGAACAAGGGCCGCCGAGGCCTGACGCGCTGCGCTTGTCCCCTCGACCTCCATACGGGAACAGGTTCCCGTACTCCGATCGAGGCCAGTCCATCCACCGTTGAAATTCCTCAGCTCAGGGGCCGCGACCCCGGCTCGTCGTGACTCGCTTCACCGTCGCGGCGAACGGAGTCCCGGGC
>NZ_JASCPO010000529.1:0-285 GCF_029960145.1 Pseudomonas sp. PS01299
GATCCGACACATCCCGCACATTCAGCACGCTACTGTTGATCTCCTCGGCCACGGCACTCTGCTGCTCGGCTGCCGCTGCAATCTGCTGGTTCATCGCCTGAATCGCCGAGACGGTGCGGGTGATGCTTTCCAGTGAGCCACCGGCGCGGCGGGTCAGTTCGACGCTGCTGTCGGGCAGGCTGCGGCTGTTGTCCATGATCGTTGCCACTTGCTGGGTACCGTTCTGCAGGCCGACGATCAGCTCTTCGATCTCTTCGGTGGACTTCTGCGTGCGCTGGGCGAGGC
>NZ_JASCPO010000052.1:0-32777 GCF_029960145.1 Pseudomonas sp. PS01299
CGCGAATACGGTGGGTCAGCAATATTGATGTTGAACGACACTCCGCATTCGCGAGCAAGCCCGCTCCCACAGGGTTTTGTGTAAGTATCGGGGCCGCCGATGTCACTTGTTGTGATCAATATCCAGCTTGGTAAACGTCACCTGCCCACCCTCACTGGTATATCCAGTGTTGTCCTGCACATATACCCCGGCCTTGAAGTACAGCGGCTTGTTGCGCCACGTCGCGCTGATCTGTGAATCCCACTGGTAACCCGCCGCGCTCACGCCCAGTGCTCCGCCGGGGCTGAGGTGGATCAGGTAGTTGAATTCGCGGTCGAGTTTGATGCCGGTGGCGAGGGTGATGACGCGGCTTTCGTCGTCATCGGGGTGCATGCGCACTTTGATGACGAGGTTGCCGGTTTCGGTCTTGGTCTTGTACTGGTATTCGAGTTTGACCATCGGCTTCTGGCTTTCATACGCGTGGATCTGGCCGATGACGATCTTGCCGGAGCTGGGCACCTTGTTCACCGCGAGGGTTGCGCGCAGGGTGTTGTCGGCGTCCGGGTAATACCAGTTGCGCAGTGTGCCGTTGCTGAAGGTTTCGCGCAGTTCGGTGCGCGGGTAGATGGCGTTTTCGGTTTTTGACCCGGTCACCGGTGACCAGAAAAACAGCGTGCCGGTGTCGGAATGGAAGTACTGATCCTTGAAGCCATTCACCAGTTTGGAGGTTTCGACGGTGTACGGCGGACTGCCGACGGGAACGCTGAGGTTCCAGGTTGCGAGATCGATCATGTCGGTTCTTCCACTCAATTCATCCTGAACGCGAGTGCCAGAAGCTCTAGCCCGCGCCTTTTCGGGCGGCAGTTATAAGCGTAGAGGAGTTTTTTGTTAACGCCCGTTTGGCAGATGATTGGCGTCAACATCCTGTCGAAATGCCATCTGTGCCGGTTTTCGGGGGCTGCAGGGGTGACCGTTAGTCGGTAAGTCGCCGCTTTGGCTAAATGATGGCGGCGTGACAGCTTCTGCTTTCACAGATCCGCGACTAGAGTGATGGCTCAGTAACTGTACGGTTTTCCCAAGAACCGGCCGATAGTCCGACAAGAGATGTCCCGACAAGAGAAGCAGCATGGAATGCGCGCAACCCCAGCCAGGTGAAGGCAGCTCTGTCCTTTTGATCGTTGATGATTACCCTGAAAACCTGATCAGCATGCGCGCGTTGCTGCAGCGTCAGGATTGGCACGTCATGACCGCCGCCTCCGGCTTCGAGGCGCTCAATCTGCTGCTCGAACACGACGTCGACCTGGTGCTGCTGGATGTGCAGATGCCGGGCATGGACGGCTTTGAAGTCGCGCGATTGATGCGCGGCAGCCAGCGCACACGCCTCACGCCGATCATTTTCCTTACCGCCAACGAACAGTCCCAGGACGCCGTGATCAAGGGCTACGCCAGTGGCGCGGTGGATTACCTGTTCAAACCGTTCGATCCGCAGATCCTCAAACCGAAAGTCCAGGCATTGCTCGAACACCAGCGCAACCGCCGCGCCTTGCAGCGTCTGAGTCATGATCTGGAGGTCGCTCGGGCCTTTAATGCCTCGGTGCTGGATAACGCGGCGGAAGGCATTCTGGTGCTCGGCGAGGACGGTTTGATCCGCTTCGCTAACCCGGCGATTTCGCGGCTGCTGAATGCGCCGGTGAAGGAGCTGGAGGGCAAGGAGTTTCTCGATTTCCTGCAGAAACCGCACATCCCGCTGTGGGCCAATTCCGAATTGTTGGCCGGTTATAAACGCGGTGAGACTTTGCGTCTGCATGATGCGTTGTTGCGGACGGCGCCGGGGCAACAGGTGCCGGTGGCGTTGTCCTGTGCGCCGTTGCCCGCCGAGCAGCGGGCGATGGTGGTGACGGTGCTGGACATGTCAGTGGTGCGTCACCTGCATCAGCAGCTGGAATTTCAGGCGGTCACCGATCCGTTGACCGGTCTGCTCAATCGCCGGGGCTTTTATCAGACGGTGGAAAACCTGCTGCTGCGCGGTGAACGCAGCGACAGCAGCTGGGTGCTGCTGTATCTCGACCTCGATGGTTTCAAGCGGGTCAACGATTCCCTCGGCCACGATGCTGGCGACCGGGTGCTGCGCTGGGTCTCCGAGCAATTGAAAGCCTGCCTGCGGCCGTTCGATATTCTCGCGCGCATGGGCGGTGACGAGTTCACGGCGTTGCTCGATCTGGAGTTCCCCGAGCAGGCGGCGAAGATTGCCGAGAAGCTCATCGAGCGGGTATCGGTCTGTCAGCAGATCGAAGGACTGGACATCGCCCTAGGCGCGAGTATCGGCATCGCCACCTACCCGGACTGCGGCTCGAACCTCGATGGCTTGCTGCGCGCCTCCGACATTGCCATGTACGAAGCCAAGCGCGCCGGGCGTCAGCAGTATCGTTTTTACGATCACGAAATGAACGGCCGCGCCCGCTCTCGGCTGATGCTCGAAGAGAGCGTGCGCAATGCCATCGAGAACCGTGATTTCAATCTGGTGTATCAGCCGCAAGTGGCGATCGACAGCGGGCAGATCCGCGGTTTCGAGGCGTTGCTGCGCTGGCAGCATCCGAGCGTTGGCGATGTGCCGCCGGGGCTGTTCCTGCCATTGCTGGAAGAGGCACGGCTGATCAGTCGGCTCGGCAGCTGGATCTATCATCGCGGCGCCGGCCAGCGTAAAGCCTGGGAAACCCTGTTCGCCGAGGATCTGGTGCTTGGCGTGAGTTTGAGCAACACCCAGTTCGGGCTGCCGAACCTGGTCACCGAGTTACGTCAGGTGCTGGAGCGGCACGCGCTGGAGCCACGGCAACTGGAGGTCGAAGTCACCGAAGACGCACTGATGCACAACCCCGACGAGACCCGCAAACAGCTGCGCCTGCTGCGCAATCTCGGGGTGCGGGTGGCGCTGGATGATTTCGGTTCAGGGCCGTGCTCGCTGGCGCATCTGCGTGATCTGGAGCTGGACACGCTCAAGCTTGATCGACACCTGATTGCGCGGCTGCCGGATTCGACGCGCGACGCGGCGCTGGTCAGCAACGTGATCAATCTGTGCAAGCAGTACGGTTTGCTGGTGATCGCCGAAGGCGTGGAAACCATCGAGCAGTACCAATGGCTGCAAGCGCATGGCTGCGAATATGTGCAGGGTTTCCTGGTGGCGCGCCCGCTGACCTCCGAAGACGCCGCCAGCTTCGCCGAGCCCTTCGACTGGGGCGCGCTGCCGGTTTGAATTCGCTACACTGGCGCTCTTTTCGAACCGTATTGCCGTGCCCATGACTGCGTTGAAATACCTCCAGGCCTATCCCGCGCAATTGCAGGATCAGGTGCGCCAACTGATCGCCGAACAGCGTCTGGGTGACTACCTGAGCCAACGCTATCCGGGGCGTCACGATGTGCAGAGCGACAAGGCGCTGTACAGCTACGCGCTGGACCTGAAGCAGGAATACCTGCGCAACGCGCCGGCCATCGACAAGGTGCTGTTCGACAATCGCCTCGACCTGACGCACCGTGCGCTGGGCCTGCACACCACAGTCTCAAGGGTGCAGGGTGGCAAGCTCAAGGCCAAGAAAGAGATTCGCATCGCCTCGTTGTTCAAGGAGGCAGCCCCCGAGTTCCTGAAGATGATCGTCGTGCACGAACTGGCGCACTTCAAGGAATCGGATCACAACAAGGCCTTCTATAAATTGTGCGAACACATGCTGCCGGGGTATCACCAGATCGAGTTCGATTTGCGGGTGTACCTGACGTGGCGCGATTTGTAGGAGCTGCCGAAGGCTGCGATCTTTTGATCTTTTAATTAACGGAGCCCATGCATGGACGTCAGCAAGACCAAAAGCAGCTTTTACCGGCGCCTGTACGTGGCCTACCTGATCGACAGCGGCCTGGCCCCAAGCGTCCCGGCGCTGACCGAAGTGACCGGCATGCCCCGGCGCACGGCGCAGGACACGATCGCCGCGCTGGCGGATCTGGATATCGTCTGTGAATTCGAGCAGGAAGAGGGCGCGCGCAACCATGCCGGGCGCTATCGGATTCGCGAGTGGGGAGCGATCGATCGCGGGTGGATCGAGCGTAATCTGCGGCAGATCAAGGCTGTGCTGGAGTATCCCTGAGGTTCGCAGTGCCTGAGCTGACGCCTTCGCGAGCAAGCCCGCTCCCACAGTAGACCGAGTTCCTTCAGATGGAATGCGATCAAAATGTGGGAGCGGGCTTGCTCGCGAAGGGGCCCTCAAGAACGACGCATGCCGATATGCGGAATGTCATCCTCCAGATACTCCTCACCCGCCACCACAAACCCGTACCTGCCGTAATACCCCTGCAAATGCGCCTGCGCCGACAGATAGATCGACACCTGCGGCCAATGCTTCCCGGCCTGTTTCAGCGCGTGCTCCATCATCACATGCCCGAGCCCTTTGCCGCGGCCCTGCGGCGCAATGATCACGCGGCCGATCACCACGTCACCGCCCTGGGATTCGGGATCCAGCAGGCGTAGATAGGCCATCAGTTGATCGCCTTCCCAGCCCATGAGGTGATGGGTATCGCCGTCCAGATCCTGGCCGTCGAGGTCCGGGTAGGCGCATTTCTGTTCGACCACGAACACTTCCGAGCGTAGCTTCAGCAGTGCGTACAACTCTTCTTTGCCCAGATCACTGTGATGCTTGCAGATCCACTCGATTGTCATCTTCCGACTCCTTGAACACCGTCGCCCGATACTAAGGGCACAGGCTCTGGATGTCTGTATGGCGGAACAGTCTGTGACAAAGGTCAAAATGCCATCATTCCTTTCTCGCGGTGGCGGCTGCTTTGTGTAATCTGCTGGAAAGCGCTGTGCACTGGCTTCAATGAGCTACTGTTAGGGCCTGGGTTTCGCCGGTAAGGGGCCTTGGGGTTTTGACTGAAAACACGCTGGGCAGCCCGCCCGCTAAGGATTTTCAAGCATGCCGCGACTGCATCGAGCCTTTGCTTTGATCGGATTGCTCTTGCTGGCCCAAACCGCCGCAGCGGACAAGTTGCGACTGGTGTTTGATATCTGGCCGCCCTTTACCGACGACACGCTGGTCAACGGTGGTCTGGCCACCGACATCGTCAGCACCGCGCTGGCGCGGGCCGGTTATGCCAGCGACTACGAGCAGGTGCCGTGGGCGCGGGCACTGCTGGGGGTGGGCGAAGGACGATACGACGTGCTGGTCAATGCCTGGTACAACGACGAACGGACCAAAATCGGCCAGTTCTCTGGCGAATACCTGCTCAACCGCATCCGCTTTCTCAAGCGCAAGGACACGCCGCTGGAGTACGGCAGCCTCGAACAACTGCACACCTACCCGGTGGCGGTGGTGCGCGGTTATGCCTACTCGCAGGCCTTCGATGCCGATACTGCACTGGAGAAAGTCCCTGTGCATAACTTCGCCATGGCCGTGCGCATGCTCGCGGCGGACCGGGTCAAGCTGACTCTGGAAGATGAATACGTCGCGCGCTATTACCTGGCCCGCGAATCAGCCAAAGTGCGCAACGCCGTGGAGTTTCTGCCCAAGCCGTTGAGCGAGAACAGCCTGCATATTCTGGTAAGCCTGAAGAATCCGCAGCATGAGCAGATTGTGGCCGGGTTTGATAAGGCGATTGCGGCGATGAAGGCGGATGGCAGTTATGACAAGTTGCTGCGCCAGCATGGGATGTGAGAGCTGATCCAGAATTTGTTAAGTGGCTGATGGCCCTATCGCGAGCAGGCTCACTCCTACAGTTTGAAATGCGTTCCCTTGTAGGAGTGAGCCTGCTCGCGATGGCGTCTGATCAGCCGCCGCTGACCTCACTGGTGTCTTTGATCAAATGCGCCGCCAACGTCCGCAACGGCCCCAGCTGCCGGCAGATCAACGCCAGTTGCGTCTGCACCAGTCGCTGTCCTTCATCGATCTCGTCGGGCATCTGCTCCAGCTCATTGGCCAGCGCTTCTTCTTCGTCACTCTGAATCGCCACCGGTTGCTTGTTCGCCAGGCCCTGGGCAATGTCGTCGATGCTCGCGGCCAGTTTCACTCCGGCGCCGTCGATCAGTTGTTCACGCACGTCTGCCGGTAGCTGCGTTTCGCGATGCGCGCCCAACCCGGAGAGGTAGCTGAGCAGGGTGTGCGACAGCACCAGAAAACGGAAACCGACGTCCGCTTCCTTACGGAAATGCCCCGGCTCCATGAGCATGTTCGCCAGCGTTGTCGACAGCGCCGCATCAGCGTTGTGCGCGTTGCGTCGGGCCAGGCGATAGGCGAGGTCGTCGCTCTTGCCGGCAGCGTATTGCTGCATGATCTGGCGC
Source organism: Pseudomonas sp. PS01299 (assembly GCF_029960145.1). NCBI lineage: Bacteria > Pseudomonadati > Pseudomonadota > Gammaproteobacteria > Pseudomonadales > Pseudomonadaceae > Pseudomonas > Pseudomonas sp. PS01299. The sequence goes on from NZ_JASCPO010000052.1 coordinate 6,296, forward strand.
AGGTAGATGCTGTTGCAGGTCAGGGTGTTGGCCAGCACCTTGTTCAGGCGTCGGCCCTGCCAGTCCGGGAGGAACAGGAACACCGTCAGGCCGGCGATCAGGCTGCCGAGCAGGGTATCGAACAGTCGTGGCAGGAACAGCCCGTAGCCATCGCCGATCTGGTTGAAGCAGAACAGCACCATGATGGTGATGGCGGCGGTCGCCAGGGTGTAGCGCGTGGTGCGGTTGGTAAAGAACACCACCCCGGCGGCGATCGCGAAGCACGACTGCACCAGCGGGCTGGGGAACAGATCGAACAGCGCCCAGGCCACGGTCAGGCCGATGGCGGTGCCGAGAATCCGCTGACCGAGCTTGCGCCGGGTCGCGCCGTAGTTCGGTTGGCAGACGAACAGCGTGGTGAGGATGATCCAGTAACCCTGCGACGGGTGAATCAGATGCACCATGCCGTAGCCGATACTCAGCGCCAGCGGCAGGCGCAGGGCGTGACGGAACAGCAGGGAAGTCGGTGTCAGTTGCGTACGCAGGCGAATCCACACGTCCTTGAGGTTGCGCGGCGAGCGGTCGAGCAGGCTGCTGTCGGTGGCGTCCGCCAAGGCATCCGGGTTGCTCGCGTCGCTGAGCAAACGGTCGAGGGTGCCGAGGTTGGCTGCCAGTGCGCGCAGCGAACGCAGGAGGCCGCGCCACGCCGGATTGCTCTGGATGCGCAGGTGTTCAAGGGAGGCATCGAGGTCAGTCAGTGCTTCGGCAAAACTGGCGTCGTAGACGAACGGCTGGCGCATCTGGATCGATTCGGCCAGCGCGCGGCAGGCCTTGCCCTGCTGGCGCAATAAACGCTGGCAGCGGAACAGCACGTCGCTGTGGAAGAACGCATCGGCCAGCGCGTTGTACGGATAGTGCGAGGAGCTGGCGCGTTCGTGAATGTCCTGGGCGAGGAAATACAGCTTCAGATAACGGCTGACTTTCGACCCCGGGCGGCCGTTGCCGACCCGGTGCAGAATGATTTCCTTGGCGCTGTTCAGCGCCGCTACCACTCGACCGTTCTGCTGCGCCAGTTCCAGCCGTCGCCCCTCGACGTCCAGTTGGCGGATCGGCTCGAACAGCGAGGCTTTCAGCTTCAGGTAGAAACCCAGTTCACGGAACAGCCGCGCCAGACTCTGCTGCACCGGCTGGTTGGAAAACATCGCCTGCCACAGCACCGAGAGCAGGCCGTACCACGCGGCACCCGCCACCAGCAGCATCGGTTCGTGCCAGAAATCGGTGACCGCGCCGCCGCGCTGATCCACGCCGATCATGGTGTAGACCGACAGGATCAACGTCGCCGAGGCAATCGCGCCATAACGCTCGCCGAGTGCGCCGAGCATGGTCAGGCCGAAGCTGGCCAAGGCCAAGGCGATGGCGAACACGATGGGGTAGGGGAAGAGCAGTTCCACCGACAGCGCGGCGATACTGAAACACACCAGCGTCACGGCGAGGGCGTTGAGGCGCCCCTGCCAACTGTCGTCGGTCTCGGCCAGGGCGCTGGCGATGATCCCGAGGAACAACGGGATCAACAGGCCCATTTCATCCTGATACCAACACAGCGCCATGCTGCCGGTCAGGGCGATGAACACCCGCACGCTGTAGCTGAATTTATCCAGCGCCCACAGGCGCCGCAAAGACTGACGAAACGAGGTCGAGGACATGAAGTGCGAAGGCCTTCCGAGGCGATGCCGCTAAATTGAGCCAGTAATGACGCCGACGCAATGGCGCCGATCACATCTGACAGCAAAAAGTGTTCCTTACTGCATCACGCATAACAACTGTGGGAGGGGGCTTGCTCCCGAAAGCGGTGTGTCATTCAACATGTATGTCGACTGATCCAGCGCATTCGCGAGCAAGCCCGCTCCCACAGTTTTTGATTTGTGTTGGATCAGACGTACTGCGCGGCCGCGTAACCCGAGGCCCAGGCCCACTGGAAGTTGAAACCGCCCAGATGCCCGGTGACGTCGAGCACTTCGCCGACAAAATACAGCCCCGGGCTTTTCAGCGACTCCATGGTCTTGGACGACACTTCGCGGGTATCGACGCCACCCAGCGTGACCTCGGCGGTGCGATAGCCTTCGGTGCCGGCCGGGACGACTTTCCAGCTGCCGAGCTTGTCGGCGATCTGCGCCAGTTCGGCGTGGGTGTACTGCTTCATCGGTTTGGACACGAACCAGTTGTCCGCCAGCAGATTGGCCATCTTCTTGGTGAAGATCTCACCAAGCAAAGTTTTCAGCTCGCTGTTCGGGCGTTCGGCTACTTGCTGCTGCAGCCATGCCGCGGTGTCGTGATCCGGCAGCAGGTTGATCTCCACGGTGTCGCCCGGCTCCCAGAACGACGAGATCTGCAGAATCGCCGGGCCACTGAGACCACGGTGAGTGAACAGAATGTTCTCGCGAAAGCTCTGGTCGTTGCAGCTGACCAGACAATCCACCGAAGTACCGGACAGCTCGGTGCACAGTTCCTTGAGCTGATCAGTGATGGTGAACGGCACCAGTCCGGCGCGGGTCGGCAGCAGTTCATGGCCGAACTGTTTGGCGACCTGATAACCGAAACCGGTAGCGCCCAGCGTCGGGATCGACAGCCCGCCGGTGGCGATCACCAGCGACTGGCACTGGAGCTGGCCGAGGGTGGTGTCGAGCAGGTAGCCGTTTTCGACTTTCTCGATGGTCTGGATCGAGGTGTCCAGGTGCAGCTCGACGCCGACCTGATCGCACTCGTCGAGCAGCATGCCGAGGATGTCGCTGGATTTGTTATCGCAGAACAGCTGACCGAGTTTCTTCTCGTGATACGGCACGCCGTGCTTGGCGACCATGCCGATGAAATCCCACTGGGTGTAGCGCGCCAGTGCCGATTTGCAGAAATGCGGGTTACCCGAGAGGAAATTGCCCGGTTCGGTGTACATGTTGGTGAAATTGCAGCGGCCACCACCGGACATCAGGATTTTCTTGCCGGCCTTGTTCGCATGATCGAGCAGCAACACCTGACGCCCACGCCCGGCGGCGGTCAGTGCACACATCAACCCTGCGGCGCCAGCGCCAATGATCACGACTTCGGTAGAGCGCAAAACGGTGTCCTCTTGGTAGGTCGCTACAAAACAAACTGTGGGAGCGGGCTTGCTCGCGAATGCGGTATGTCAGTTGACACATAAGTCGCCTGATACACCGCATTCGCGAGCAAGCCCGCTCCCACAGGGGATCTTCTTTGCTTGGAAGATCGTTTACAAAACCCGCACGCGCAGCGAACGGCCCTTGATCTTGCCGTTGTTCAAGCGCTGCAGTGCCTGCATGACCACGGTGCGTTCAACCGCCACATACGACTGGAAGTCGAAGATCGCGATCTTGCCGACCTGGGCGCCGGGGATGCCGGCGTCGCCAGTCAGTGCGCCGAGGATGTCGCCCGGACGCACTTTGTCTTTACGCCCGCCGGCGATGCACAGGGTGCTCATCGGTGGCTGCAGCGGGGCGCCGCCCTGGGACTTGAGATTGTCTACCTGATCCCAGTTCAGCGGAGCTTTCTGCAGCTGTTCGATGGCTTGCGCGCGATGCGCTTCGGACGGTGCCACGAGGCTGACCGCAATACCTTTCTCGCCGGCACGACCGGTACGGCCGACGCGGTGAATGTGGATTTCCGAGTCGCGGGCCAGCTCGACGTTGATCACCATGTCCAACGCGTCGATGTCCAGACCACGAGCGGCGACATCGGTGGCGACCAGAACCGAAGTACTGCGGTTGGCGAACATCGCCAGCACCTGATCGCGGTCACGCTGTTCCAGATCGCCGTGCAGGCCGACGGCGGAAATGCCTTTGGAGGTCAGGTGGTCAACGGTTTCCTGCACTTGCTGCTTGGTGAAGCAGAACGCCACGCAGGAAGCCGGGCGGAAGTGGTGCAGGACTTTGGTCACTGCGCTCATGCGCTCTTCCGGGGAAATCTCGTAGAAACGCTGCTCGATCTGCGTGTCGTCGTGGAACGCCTCGGCTTTCACCGTTTGCGGATCGCGCATGAATTTCGACGCCAGTTGCTTGATGCCCACCGGGTACGTGGCGGAGAACAGCAGGGTCTGGCGGCGTGCCGGGGTCTTTTCGATGATGTCTTCGATGGCGTCGTAGAAGCCCATGTCGAGCATGCGGTCGGCTTCGTCGAGGATCAGCGTGTTCAGGCCGTCGAGCACCAGCGAACCCTTGCGCAGGTGTTGCTGGATACGCCCCGGGGTGCCGACGATGATGTGCGCGCCGTGCTCCAGCGAAGCGATCTGCGGGCCGAACGACACGCCGCCGCACAGGGTCAGGACCTTGATGTTGTCTTCGGCACGGGCCAGACGCCGGACTTCCTTGGCGACCTGGTCGGCCAGCTCACGGGTCGGGCAGATCACCAGCGCCTGGCAACCGAAGTAGCGCGGGTTGATCGGGTTCAGCAGGCCGATGCCGAACGCGGCGGTCTTGCCGCTGCCGGTCTTGGCCTGGGCGATCAGGTCCATCCCCTTGAGGATCACCGGCAAGCTCTGCGCCTGGATCGGCGTCATCTGGGCATAACCGAGGGATTCGAGGTTAGCCAGCATGGCGGCGGACAGCGGCAGAGTATTAAAAGCGGTGGCGATGGTGGTCACGGGACTGGCCTGCAAAACAAAATGTCGCGCAGTGTAGCAGCCCCGTGCCACTTTCCTCGAAAGTTCTGGACGAACAGTGCCTGATTTCATTCCCCCAGGCTTTCCTTGAATGAAGATAAACCTGTGGCGAGGGGATTTATCCCCGATGGGGTGCGCAGCACCCCCTGAAAAGGTTGAATGCGATCAGCCTGATGTACTGAGGCGGCAGATTATGGGGCTGCTGCGCAGCCCATCGGGGATAAATCCCCTCACCACAAAAGCATTCACAAAACATGACACTGTCTAGTGTTCGATGTGCTCATCCGGATGTTCATCCGGGCGTTTGACCCGGCGGCCGTCCTCTTTCGACAGTTGCGAGAAGATCGTTGCCGCCAGCATCGCCATCACTCCGACTGTGACAAACGTCAGCTGGAACGCACCCAGCACGGTCTCGACGCCGTCGTTGCCGATCTCCGCCGTAAACCCGCCGAGCAACGCACCGGCACAGGCCACGCCCAGACTCAGCGACAATTGCGCCACCACCGACAGCAAGCTGTTGCCGCTGCTGGCGCTGGCGTCGTCGAGGTCGATCAGGGTCACGGTGTTCATCGCGGTGAATTGCAGCGAGTTGATCGCGCCGAGAACCGCCAGCAGGCACAGCAGCAGCCAGTAAGGTGTCTGCTCGCTGACCAGGCCCATGCTCGCCAGCATGATCCCCAGCGCCAGAGTGTTGCCGGTGAGCACAATGCGATAGCCGAGGCGTTCGATCAGCGGCCGCGCCATCCACTTGGCAAACATCGCCGCTGCAGCCAGCGGCAGCATGCTCATCCCGGCTTGCGATGGCGAATAACCCAGCGCCACCTGCAGCAGCAATGGCACCAGAAACGGCAGGGCGCCGCTGCCCAGGCGGGCGAACAGGTTGCCGATAATTCCGACCGCGAAAGTCCTGGTCTTGAACAGCGAAGGGGCGAACAGCGGATTTTCGACGCGCCCGGCGCGCAGCCAGTACGCCGCCAGACAGGCCAGACCGCCGAACAGCAGCAACATCACCCGCAGATGCGGCAAGTGCAATTCGCCCAGACCTTCCATGGCGATGGTGATCAGGATCATCGCCGCGCCAAACAGCAGGAAACCGAGGCTATCGAAGCGCGTGCGTTCAGTACCGCGCAGGTCGGGGATGAATTTCCACACCGCGTAGCAGCCGAGAATACCGACCGGCAGGTTGATCAGGAAAATCCAGTGCCACGTCAGGTATTGCACCATCCAGCCGCCCATGGTCGGGCCGATCAGCGGGCCGAGCAGGCCGGGAATGGTGATGAAGCCCATGATCCGCACCAGTTCCGAACGCGGGTAGGCGCGCAGCACCACCAGCCGTCCGACCGGCAGCATCAACGCGCCGCCCAGACCCTGGATCACCCGCGCGCCGACCAGCATGCTCAGGCTGCTGGACAAGGCGCAGAGCAGCGAGCCGAAACTGAACAGCAGGATCGCGCCGAAGAAAATTTTCTTGGTGCCGAAGCGGTCGGCGATCCAGCCCGAGGCCGGAATCAGCAAGGCCACGGTGAGCATGTAGGCGATGACCACACCTTGCATGCGCAACGGGTCTTCGGCCAGATCCCGGGCCATGGCCGGCAGGGCGGTGTTGAGGATGGTCCCGTCGAGGGACTGCATGAAGAACGCAATGGCGACGACCCACGGCAACCAGCGGGCGGTGATGGCGTCGAGAGGCGGGCGTGTGGGCATGGAACCTCTTGTGGGTGGTTAATCCAAATGGCTTGTTGTGCATGAAACTCTGTGGTGAGGGGATTTATCCCCGATGGACTGCGCAGCAGTCCCCTGCATTTGATTTTAAAAGCGGGGCCGCTACGCGACCCATCGGGGATAAATCCCCTCGCCACAGGGTTCACTCCAGTACTTGATCCCAAGGTGTGCTGGAGGTTTGCGTTTACAGGGTCAAGGTCAGTCGGCTCACCAGCGCCCCCGGCAACAACGCCGACGAGGTATTGCGCTGGCTATACGTGCTCGCCGACAGCAGCAACTCACGCTCGGCGGTCAATGCTTCCAGCTGCGAACCCAGCAGACTGTAGGCGCTGTCGTCGAAGCGCATGGTGCTGACCGGCGCCTGAATCTCGCCGTTCTCGACCCAGAAAGTTGCGAAGCGGGTCATGCCGGTCAGGCGCGCCGCCGGTTGATCCGAGTAGTTCAGGTACCACAGATTGCTGATGTACAGCCCGGTGCCCAACTGCTTGAGGATCTCTGCCTGTGACAGATCACCGGCGGCCATGTTCAGCGCACTTGGCATTTCACCGCCGCTGGCGCCGTTGGCGGTCAGGCCGTACTCGGCGGCACTGCGCGAACCGACCAGTTGATCGCCGGCCTTGCCTTCGACAATCAGCCGCAGATCGCTGCGCGGATAACCCTCGCCGGAGAATGCCGGGCTCAACGAACCGCTGACTTGCTCATCCAGCGAGACCAGCGGACTGAACGTCTGATCGCCGACATACAGCTTCTGCAGCGGGCTGCTTTTGCTGGCAATCGACTGCGCCGAGAAGCCGCCCCAGCTGAGCATGCCCATGATTTCTTCCAGCGCGGCCGGCGCCAGGTACGCGCGGTATTGCCCCGGTGCGAGGGTGCGTAACGGTCGACCAAGGAACGCCAGTTGCTCGCGGGCCTGCTGGAAGCGTCGGGTGAAGCCTTCGCTGCTCCACTCGTGCCCGGCGTAGCTGGCTTTCACTGCTTCGCCGTTGTCGTGGAACAGGCTGAAGTCGAAGTTGAAGCTGTTGGCCTGATGCCAGCCAAACGCCCCTGAGGAACTGGCGAAACCACGGCTGATCGGGCCGGCAGCATAGAAGCCGACCAGATCCAGACCTTCAGCAGCAGTGCAGATTTCCTCGACCACCTGCTCGGTGTCCGGCAGCGGATGTTCCTGCACGTTGTAGCTCTGCCAGCCGTTGTGGTTGAGCAGCAGGTACGGATCCTGTGGCAGCAGCGGCAGGGTTTCGCGCAGTTGTTGCAGGCCTTCGGCGAGGCGTTGCAGATCGGCTTCCTGATCACCGGACAGGGTGATGTGCAGATCGGCGTGACGGCCGTCGTTGATCAGCTTCAGCCCGACGTCGGCTTGCTGCACCTGGCCGGCCTGACGCACCTTGGCGTGATTGAAACGCACGAACGCCGAGGACTCGGCGGCGTAGCTGAGGGTGAATTGCTCCGGCTCGCGCACACTGTCGCGCAGCCAATTGACCATGACCTTGAAGGCGTCGGACTGACTCTTCGAAATGCTCATCAGGCGTCTCCCCCAAACACATCAACGTTGCTGAATACGCAGGCCGGTGAAGCGTGGCCGACGCGGATCACCTGGTTCGGCTCGCCCTTGCCGCAGTTTGGCGTGCCCAGCACCATTCGGGTGCCGGCATTGCCGACCGCGCGCAGACTCTTCCAGAAGTGCGCGGAAATGCCTCGGTAATTCGGATTTTTCACCACACCCTTGAGTTCACCGTTCTCGATCAACTGACCCCACTCGCAACCGAACTGGAATTTGTTGCGCGCATCGTCAATCGACCATGAACGGTTGGTGCTCATCAGAATGCCGTGCTCGATGCCGCTGATCAGTTGCGTCAGCGACTGGTCGCCCGGCTCGATGTTGAGGTTGGCCATGCGGTCGATCGGCGGCCGGTTCCAGCCGCAGGCGCGGCTGTTGGCAACGCCGTCGAGACCGGCACGGAACTGCGACAGTGCGCCGCCCAATGGCCGCAACAGCAAGCCTTCGCGAATCAGGAATTGTTTGCTGGCTTTGCTGCCGTCGTCATCGTGGCCGTAGCTGGCCAGCTCTTCGGGAATGTCCGGATCGAAGGTCACGTTGAGCAGTTTCGAGCCGTATTGCAGGCTGCCGAAGTCACTGGTTTTGACGAAACTGGTGCCGGCGTAATTGCGCTCGTCACCGAGGATGCGGTCGAGCTCCAGCGGGTGACCGATCGACTCGTGGATCTGCAGCATCATCTGGTCCGGCATCAGCAACAGATCGCGCGGGCCTTGCGGGGTGTTCGGCGCGAGCAGCAGTTGCAAGGCCTGATCGGCCACCTTCGGGCCGGCGCCGACCAGGCCGCAACGGCTGATCACGTCGGCGCCACCCTGTTGGCCGAAGTTCTCGCGGCCGAGGGAGCGGGTCTGGCTGTCGTGGCCGTCGTAGGCGGTGACATCCAGGCTCGGATAGACGAAGCGCTGGGCCTGGCGCAATTCGGCACCGGCGCTGCTCAGGTAGATCTGCTCGACGTGGGTGATGCCGATGCTCGCTTCCCAGTTCACCAGGCGCTCATCCTTTGGCACCGAGGCGGATTCCGCGCCGAGCAGCTCGAAGCATTCGCTCAGGGACGGGAAGGGTTGCTCAAGATTGGGCGAAAAGTAATCAGCGCGATCGCTCGATACAGGCTGTTCGCGCAGGTCGAGCAAGGCGTGCGGCTTCAGTCGCCGGGCCTGCTGTTCGGCGCGCTCAAGGGCGGCTTGCAGGCCTTGCTGCGACAGGTCGTTGGTCGCCGCATAGGCTTCAACGCCGTTGACGCGCACGGTGAGCATCGCGCCTTCGTCGCGGCTCAGGCTTGGCGGCTCGGCGACGTTCTTGCGCACCGACAGGTACTGGCCGGACTCGCGTACATACCGCAGGGAAAAAAACTCGGCGCCCGTGCGCAAGGCAGCGAAGCGCTGCTTGAGCTGGGGGTGAAAATCGAACATTCGGGAACCTCCTTGTTATGGAGTTGCGGGGTGAAGCGATTCGGCGGGGAGGGGGGAAACGATTGCGCGAGGCCTAGAGTAGGCCTGCGTGGGGGTAGGATCAAGTGAAGAGGGGGTGTAGGAGGATTTACTGTGCAGCAGGGGAATTTGTGCTGAATGTGAGGGCCCCTTCGCGAGCAGGCTCACTCCTACAAGTTAATCTCCAGTGTTCACATAATGCGTGTTCACTGGAGATCCTTGTAGGAGTGAGCCTGCTCGCGATTAGCCGTGACGCGGTGTAATGGAATTACTGAGCAGCCGGGGTGATATCACGCATCGGCTTGCCCTTCACCGGCGCACCGCCAGCCACGTAGTAGGCAGCATTGCTACGCGGCAGTGGCTTGCGGCCACGGATCTTGTCGGCGATTTTCTCGGCGATCATGATCGTCGGCGCGTTGAGGTTGCCGGTGGTGATGATCGGCATGATCGAAGCGTCGACCACACGCAGGCTCTGCATACCGTGCACGCGACCTTCGCCATCCACTACGGCCATCTCGTCGGTGCCCATCTTGCACGAGCAGGACGGGTGGAACGCGGTTTCGGCGTGCTCGCGGATGAACTTGTCCAGCTGCTCATCGGTTTGCACGTCGATGCCCGGGCTGATTTCGCGGCCACGGAAAGCGTCCAGCGCAGGCTGTTGCATGATTTCGCGGGTCAGGCGGATGCCGTCACGGAACTCCTGCCAGTCCTGCTCGGTGGCCATGTAGTTGAACAGGATGCTCGGGTGCTGACGCGGATCCTTGGACTTCAACTGGATGCGACCACGGCTCGGCGAACGCATGGAACCCATGTGTGCCTGGAAGCCGTGCTCTTTCACACCGTTGCTGCCGTTGTAGTTAATCGCTACCGGCAGGAAGTGGTACTGGATGTTCGGCCACTCGAATTCCGGACGCGAACGGATGAAACCGCCAGCTTCGAACTGGTTGCTGGCGCCGATGCCGGTGCCGTTGAACAGCCACTCGGCACCGATGGCCGGCTGGTTGTACCAGAGCAGCGACGGGTACAGGGAGACCGGTTGGGTGCAAGCGTATTGCAGGTACAACTCAAGGTGATCCTGCAGGTTTTCACCGACGCCCGGCAGGTCATGCACCACCGGGATGTCGAGGCTTTCCAGCAGTTTTGCCGGGCCGACACCGGAGCGCTGCAGAATCTGCGGCGAAGCGATGGCGCCGGAGCACAGCAGGACTTCCTTGCGCGCTTTGGCTTCAACACGCTCTTCTGCCGAACCGACCAGGTACCGCACGCCGACCGCACGCTTGCCTTCGAACAGAATCTTGTCGGTCAGGGCGTGGGTGACGATGGTCAGGGTCGAGCGCTTTTTGGCGACGTCGAGGTAGCCACGGGCGGTGGAAGCACGACGGCCGTTCGGCGTCACGGTGCGGTCCATCGGGCCGAAGCCTTCCTGCTGGTAGCCGTTCAAGTCTTCGGTGCGCGGGTAACCGGCCTGCACGCCGGCTTCAACCATGGCGTGGAACAGCGGGTTGTTGCCCGCCTTCGGCGTGGTCACGCTGACCGGGCCGTCGCCACCGTGGTAGTCGTTCGGGCCGATATCGCGGGTTTCCGCTTTACGGAAGTACGGCAGGCAGTCGAGGTACGACCAGTCTTCCAGACCTGGCAGCTTCGCCCAGCCGTCGTAGTCCATCGCGTTGCCACGGATGTAGCACATGCCGTTGATCAGCGAGGAGCCGCCAAGGCCTTTGCCGCGACCGCACTCCATCCGGCGGCCGTCCATGTGTGGCTCCGGATCGGTTTCGTACGCCCAGTTGTAGCGACGACCCTGCAGCGGGAATGCCAGCGCGGCCGGCATTTGCGTGCGGAAGTCGAAGCGGTAGTCCGGGCCGCCTGCTTCGAGCAGCAGCACGGTGACGCCTTCGTCTTCAGTCAGACGGGTCGCCAGGGTGTTACCGGCCGAGCCGGCACCGATGATGATGTAATCGAATTCTTGGGACATTGAATGCACCCTCTTTAGATGTGGTCAGGTCAAGATCGCCGGAACACTGCAAAACCTGTGCTGAGGAGAAAATCCCCTGTGGTGAGGGGATTTATCCCCGACCGGCTGCGCAGCAGTCGTAAAGCCAGCGAATGAGTTCTGTCTGGAGAGTTGCAGGGTCTGGATGGGGGCTGCTTCGCAGCCCGTCGGGGATAAATCCCCTCACCACAAAGGCCCCATCCAGACTCTGCGTCAGATCAGAACACCGAGACGTAATCGCCCAGCTCGACCTGTACCGATTTGATGCGTGTGTAGTTGGTCAGCGAGCTGATGCCGTTTTCACGGCCCACGCCCGACTGCTTGTAACCGCCAACCGGCATCTTCGCGTCGGACTCGCCCCAGGCGTTGATCCAGCAGATACCGGCTTCCAGTTGATGAATCACGCGGTGCGCGCGGTTCAGGTCTTTGGTGACGATACCGGCGGCCAGGCCGAAGTCGGTGTCATTGGCGCGGCGGATCACTTCTTCTTCGGTCTCGTAGGAGAGGATCGCCATCACCGGGCCAAAGATTTCTTCACGAACGATGGTCATTTCGTCGGTGCAGTCGGTGAACACGGTCGGCGCGACGAATGCGCCTTTGGCGAATTCACCGTCGGTCAGACGCTCGCCGCCGCACAGCACGCGGGCACCTTCTTCTTTACCCTTGGCGATGTAGCCCAGCACGCTTTCCATGTGGGCGAAGCTGACCAGTGGGCCGAAGTTGGTGTTTTCGTCTTCCGGGTTGCCGATGCGGATGCGCGCTACGCGCTCGACGATCTTGGCTTCGAAAGCGGCTTTCAGGTGGCTCGGTACGAATACGCGAGTACCGTTGGTGCAGACCTGACCGGAGCTGTAGAAGTTGGCCATCATCGCGGTGTCGGCGGCGCGATCCAGGTCGGCGTCGTCGCAGATGATCAGCGGCGACTTGCCGCCCAGTTCCATGGTCACGTCTTTCAGCGACGAAGCCGAAGCGCTGGCCATGACTTTCTTGCCGGTGTCGGTGCCGCCGGTGAAGGAGACTTTCTCGATGCGCGGGTGCTCGGTCAGCCAGGTGCCGACTTCACGGCCGCTGCCGGTCAGCACGTTGAACACGCCGTTTGGCAGGCCGGCTTCGGTGTAGATTTCGGCCAGTTTCAGGGTGGTCAGCGAGGTGACTTCGCTTGGCTTGAAGATCATCGCGTTACCAGCAGCCAGGGCCGGTGCGGATTTCCACAGCGCGATCTGGATCGGGTAGTTCCACGCGCCGATACCGGCGACCACGCCCAGTGGCTCGCGACGGGTGTAGACGAAGGAAGTGTCGCGCAGCGGAATCTGCTCGCCTTCGATCGCCGGCACCAGGCCTGCGTAGTATTCCAGCACGTCGGCGCCGGTGACGATGTCGACGTATTTGGTTTCGGAGAAGGCTTTACCGGTGTCCAGGGTTTCCAGAGCAGCCAGCTCATCGTTGCGCTCGCGCAGGATGTCGACGGCGCGACGCAGGATGCGCGAACGCTCCATGGCGGTCATCGCGGCCCAGATTTTCTGGCCCTTTTCAGCGCTGACCACAGCACGCTCGACGTCTTCCTTGGTCGCACGTTGCACTTGGGCGAGGACTTCACCGTTCGCCGGGTTGATGGCTTCGAAAGTGGCATCGCTGCCAGCGTCGGAGTACGCGCCATCGATGTAGAGTTTTTGCAGTTCGAAACGGGCCATAGTGTCCTCGCAAGTGCATTAGTGGTTGGCGTTGACCATCGCGGTGGTGCTGCGATGGCGGTTCAGGGGCCGAGCGTTTTCTGTGTGCTCTAACTCACCTGCTTGGCCAATTGGAAATCCATGTATTCGTAAGCGATCTGTTGCGCCTGCGCGGTGTCGAAAGCGTCTCCCGACAGTGCGCCGCGCAACCACAAGCCGTCGATCAACGCTGCCAGTCCACGCGCGGCGCTGCGCGCATCTTCGAGCGGCAACACACGGCGGAACTCGCAGCACAGGTTGGAATACAGACGGTGATCGTTGATCCGCTGCAACCTGTGCAAAGACGGCTGGTGCATGCTGGTGGCCCAGAAGGCCAGCCAGGTTTTCATTGCCGGGCCATTGACCTGGCTGGCGTCGAAGTTGCCTTCGATGATCACCTGCAGATGCGCCCGTGGGCTGCTGTCTGCCAGCGCCTGCCGGCGCGCGGTGACGTTCTCGCTGAGGACGTTCATCAGATACCGCATCGTGGCGGCAATCAGGCCGTTCTTGTCCTGAAAGTAGTGACTGATGATGCCATTCGAGACACCGGCCAAACGGGCGATCAGCGCAATGCTGGCGTCCCCCATACCGACCTGATCGACCGCCTGCAACGTGGCTTCGATCAGTTGTTGGCGGCGGATGGGTTGCATACCGACCTTGGGCATCTTGCACATCTCCTTAGGCCTTCCGACGGGCGATAAACGCCTATCGGATTGAGGGCCAGTCTATTTTGTTTTGATTGAACGTTCAATCAACAAAGAATAAGATCTGCGACAAATCGTCGCTGCCTACAGATTTTTTCTGCTTGTAAATGGCGATAAAACGACATCCGAAAATGCTTGAAACCTGCGTGGGGCATGGCGCGGTTCGCTGTTCGATGGACGTGTTGAATGGGCAAGACGCTCGGGGCCAGGTTTCGGATGAACGTCCGCACAGCTTTGGCCACGAAAGCGATTCGCAACGCCATTTCGGCAGGTTCGGGCTTTTTTCGGGGTGTCTTTATATCACCCGCCGGTCGGCTGCCAACTAACCGATTGGTCGGGTTCCGTGTTGCCTTGTGTTCTTCTCTCGCACTGCCTGGAGCATTTGTGCCATGAGTTCTGCCTCTCTTATAAAGACCCCGCCCGAGAAGGTGACGGTCAACGGTTGGGTGTTTTACACCTCTACCGCGTTGATTCTGTTGTTGACCGCCATTCTGATCATCGCCCCGCAAGAGGCCGGCAGATTGTTGGGTATCGCTCAGGCCTGGTTGTCGCGCAGCTTCGGCTGGTACTACATGGTGGTGATCGCCGCCTACCTGGTGTTTGTGGTGGGCCTGGCGTTTTCCTCCTACGGCAAACTCAAACTGGGCAGCAAGGACGACACCCCGGATTTCAGCTACGGCGCCTGGGCGGGGATGCTGTTCTCGTCGGGTATCGGCATTTCGCTGCTGTACTTCGGCGCCTCCGAGCCGCTGGATCACTACTTCAATCCGCCGGAAGGCGCAGCGGCCACCAACCTGGCCGCGCGTCAGGCGGTGCAACTGACCTTCCTGCACTGGGGCCTGCACGGCTGGGCGATCTATGCGCTGGTCGGTCTGGCCGTGGCGTACTTCGCTTACCGTCATAACCAGCCATTGGCCCTGCGTTCGGCGCTGTATCCGCTGGTCGGCGAGCGTTGGGTCAAAGGCGCGGCCGGTCACGCGGTGGACGGCTTCGGCATGTTCGTGACCCTGCTGGGTCTGGTGACCAACCTGGGGATCGGCTCGCTGCAGGTGTCCTCGGGTCTGGAAAACCTGTTCGGCATGGAGCACAGCAACACCAACCTTTTGATCGTGATCATCGTGATGAGCACCGTGGCGACCATCGCTGCCGTGTCCGGCGTGGAAAACGGCATTCGTCGTCTGTCCAACCTGAACATCGTGCTGTTCAGCGGCCTGCTGATTTTTGTCCTGCTGTTCGGCCCGACCCTGCACCTGCTCAACGGCTTCGTGCAGAACATCGGCGACTACCTCAACGGCGTGGTGCTGAAGACCTTCGACCTGTACGTCTATGAAGGCGACAGCGCCAAGTCCGACCGCTGGCTGGGCCTGTGGACCCTGTTCTACTGGGCGTGGTGGATTTCCTGGGCGCCATTCGTCGGCATGTTCATCGCGCGTATTTCCCGTGGTCGTACCGTGCGTGAACTGGTGGCTGGTGTACTGCTGATCCCGTTGGGTTTCACCCTGGCGTGGCTGTCGATCTTCGGTAACTCGGCACTGGATCTGGTGATGAACCAGGGGGCGGTGGAGCTTGGCAAGACGGCGCTGGAACAGCCGTCGATGGCGATCTACCAGTTGCTGGAACACTACCCGGCGTCGAAAGTCGTCATCGGTGTGTCGATCTTCGTCGGTTTCGTGCTGTTCCTGACCCCGGCCGACTCCGGCGCGGTGATGATGGCGAATCTTTCCTGCAAGGGCGGCAACGTTGATGAAGATGCGCCGCACTGGCTGCGGATCTTCTGGTCGGTGGTGATCACGCTGGTGACCATCGGTCTGCTGTTCGCCGGTAACTTCGAAGCCATGCAAACCATGGTGGTGCTGGCCGGTCTGCCGTTCTCGGTGGTGCTGGTGTTCTTCATGTTCGGCTTGCACAAGGCCATGCGCCAGGACGTGCAAATCGAACAGGAGCAGGCGCAACTGGCTGAGCGCGGTCGTCGTGGTTTCAGCGAGCGTCTGACGCAGCTGGATCTGCAACCGAGCCAATCGGTGGTGCAGCGCTTCATGGACAAACACGTGACCCCGGCACTGGACGACGCTGCTGCGCAACTGCGTGCACAGGGTCTGGAAGTGCAGACGCTGCTGGGCAAATCCAAGCGCTGCATGGGCGTGCGCGTCGAGATGGAAGAGGGCAACCCTTTCGTCTACGAAGTGAGCCTGGACGGCTACCTGGCGACCCCGACCGAATCGGCCCAGTCCGATGAAGCGCGCCAGCGTTACTACCGCGCCGAGGTGTATTTGCACAACGGCAGCCAGGACTACGACCTGATGGGCTTCACGCAGGATCAGATCACACGCGATGTGCTCGATCAGTTTGAAAGCCATCGGCAGCTCCTTGGCCGGGTGTATAGCTAAGTTGTAGGTGGTGCGGTGTTTCTGTCTGAAGCACCGTGCCGCATTCTTCGCGAGCAAGCCCGCTCCCACATTGGAATGCATTTCAAATGTGGGAGCGGGCTTGCTCGCGAAGGGGCCATCAGCTCCAACGCTGAACGCCCTGTATTCCGATAAACAAAAACGCCGCGATCCTCTCGCGGCGTTTTTGTGTCTGTGGTTCTTACCCCAGGTTCTTGCCCAGCAACGCGTGATACAGCTCGCTGTCGCCCAGAATCCCCACCACATGGTTGTTGTCGTGCAGCACCAGTTTGTTGCCGGTCTGGTAGCGAATCTGCAGCGCATCGCGCATGCCGATGTTCGAGTCCACCAGTGTCGGCTTGCGCTCCAGCGCTTCCACTGCTTGCCCCGGTGCCCAGTTCTGCAGGTTCAGTACCGAACCGTTCTGCCGCGCACCCTTGATCGTGTTGCCTTCGGCCAGGTCCAGCCACGAATCGCCACCCGGGTCGAGGCATACCGAACCGTTGATGCGTTTGCAGTTGTCCAGCGTGCGCATCAGGCTGCGGCCACACAGGACGTTGAGCGGATTGGTGTGGGCCACGAAGGTGCGCACATAGTCGTCCGCCGGGTTCAGTACGATCTCTTCCGGCACGCTGTACTGGATGATCCGGCCGTCCTTCATGATCGCGATGCGGCTACCCAGTTTGAGTGCCTCGTCGAGATCGTGACTCACAAAAACGATGGTCTTGCTCAGCTTGCGTTGCAATTCCAGCAGTTCATCCTGCAGGCCCTGACGGATCAGCGGGTCGAGTGCCGAGAACGGTTCGTCCATCAGCAGAATATCGGCATCCATCGCCAGCGCCCGGGCCAGGCCCACACGCTGCTGCATGCCGCCGGAGAGTTCATCGGGCTTCTTGTTGCGCCATTGAGTCAGGCCGACCAGTTCGAGCTTGTCGTCGACCAGCTTGCGCCGTTCCTTTTCCGGTCGGCCCTGCATTTCCAGACCGAAGCTGATGTTCTCGCGCACCGTCAGCCACGGCATCAGGGCGAACTTCTGGAACACCATGGCGATGCGTTTGGTGCGCATCATTTTCAGTTCGGCCGGGGTGCAGGAAGCGATGTCGATCTGCTTGCCTTCGTGCTCGACGAACAGCTTGCCGCGACTCACGGTGTTGAGGCCGTTGATGCAGCGCAGCAGGCTTGACTTGCCGGAGCCGGACAGGCCCATCAGTACGCAGATCTCGCCCTTGTTGATGTCCAGACTGGCCTTTTCCACGCCGACGATCTGCCCGGTCTTTTTCAGGATCTCGCTGCGGGTCAAGCCTTGATCGAGAAGTTTCAGTGCTTCGCGCGGATCCTTGGTGAAGATCACGTCAACGTTATCGAAGCGAATTATGCTCATGCGTCACCCCCTACTTTGGCGTCGGGTTGTTTGCAGATACGGTCGAGCATGATCGCCAGCAGTACGATCGCCAGGCCCGCTTCGAAGCCCAGGGCGATATCAGCAGTGTTCAGTGCGTTGACCACCGGTTTGCCGAGTCCGTCGGCGCCCACCAGTGCCGCGATCACCACCATCGACAGCGACAGCATGATGCACTGGGTGATGCCGGCAGCGATGCTCGGCATGGCGTGAGGCAGTTCGATCCGTGAGAGCAATTGGCGACGCGAGCAGCCGAAGGCCTTGCCGGCGTCCATCAGTTCTTGCGGGACATCGCGGATGCCCAGGTAGGTCAGGCGGATCGGCGCAGCGATGGCGAACACCACCGTGGAGATCAGGCCCGGCACCACACCCAGCCCGAAGAGGGTCAGGGTAGGAATGAGGTAAACGAAGGTCGGTACGGTCTGCATCAGATCGAGTACCGGACGCATTAAAGTGTAGAACATCGGCTTGTGCGCAGCGACGATGCCCAACGGCACGCCAATGACCACGCAGACCAGGGTCGCGAACATGACCTGGGCGAGGGTTTCCATGGTTTCCTGCCAGTACCCCAGGTTGAGGATCAGCAGGAACGAGGCAATCACAAAAACAGTCAGCCCCCATTTGCGCTGGATGAAATGCGCGAGCAGGGCGATGAGGCCGATCAAGACGAAGGGATTGAACCAGGTCAGCGCAAACGTCACGCCGTGGATCATCGTTTCCAGTGTCACGGCGATTGCGTCGAAGGTGCTGGCGCCGTGTTGCGTCAACCATTCAACGAAGCCCGCGATGTACTGGCCTAAAGGGATTTTCTGATCAATCAGCATGGTAGTGAACGTCCGCATGCAAGGAATAAACAGCCCGGGCGAGCGAACTCGCCCGGCGTAAGGCAATTACTGTGCGAGCTTGGCTTTCACGGCCTCCAGGCCTGGTTTACCGTCAATGGTGGTCACGCCAGCGAGCCAGGTATCGAGCACCTGAGGGTTCTTTTTCAGCCAGGCCTTGGCGGCCGCTTCAGGCTTCATCTTGTCGTCGAGGATGTTGCCCATCAGGGTACTTTCCATGTCGACAGTGAACTCCAGGTTCTTCAGCAACTGACCGACGTTGCTGCATTCGGTGGTGTAGCCCTTGCGGGTGTTGGTCGCCACAGTGGCAGCACCGAAATCGGGGCCGAAGAAGTCATCGCCGCCGGTCAGGTATTGAATCTTGAAGCGCTTGTTCATCGGGTGCGGCGCCCAGCCGAGGAAGACCACGGCGGTGTCGCGTTTCTGCGCGCGGTCGACCTGCGAGAGCATGCCCGCTTCGGACGATTCGACGACCTTGAAGCCGGCGGTTTTCAAACCGAAAGCGTCCTTGTCGATCATGCTCTGGATCAGGCGGTTGCCGTCGTTGCCAGGCTCGATGCCGTAAATCTTGCCATCGAGCTCTTTCTTGAATTTGGCGATGTCGGCGAAGTCATGCAGGCCCTTGTCGTACAGGGCTTGCGGTACGGCGAGGGTGTACTTGGCACCCTTGAGGTTGGTGCGCACCACTTCGACGGTGCCGGCATCGCGGTAGGCCTTGATGTCGTTTTCCATGGTCGGCATCCAGTTACCGAGGAACACATCCATGTTCTTGCCGTCGGCCAGCGACTTGTAGGTCACGGGCACGGAGATCATGGTGGTCTTGGTCTTGTAGCCGAGGGCGTCGAGCACCACCGAAGTGGTGGCGGTGGTGGCGGTGATGTCGGTCCAGCCGACATCGGAGAAATTTACGGTACTGCACTGCGCCGGTTCTGCAGCTTGCGCCAGTAACGGCAGACTCAGCATGGCGGCCAACAACAACGACGGGGAACCTTTCATGGATGGACTCCTTGGTGTTTTTTTTGGCAGTGTTCCGACTGTGGACCACCGCACTTATAGGTTGCGGTTGGATGGCGTTCTGGAGACAGCTCTACCACGCCGCCTTGCAATCGAGTCATAACGATCATGTACCAGTGAAAATCTGACGCCTACAGGGTGGGTCGTATCCAGTACAGGGATGGTCGCATCCAGTGTCAGTGACGTCGTTTACAGCTTTTTTCCGCCCCGTTTGGCCATCTGAACCGCATAAAAACGGCGAAAACACGGGAGGAAACCGGCACGGCGCTGGTGGGCATGAGTGCGTCGGTGTCAGACGCCGAGCGACCTGACAAAAGCCTGATGATGCGGGCATTCCGGCGGATCGCAGCTTGAGCGTAGCAGCTCCGCCAGCGGGCGCTTAACGCCCGGGAACGGCATCCTCAGGAGCTCTGCAGCAATGGCTATCAGCGTTTTCGACCTGTTCAAAATCGGCATCGGCCCGTCCAGTTCCCACACCGTCGGCCCGATGCGCGCCGCCGCCCTGTTTGTCGAAGCGCTGCGCGACCGGCACCTGCTGGAGCAGGTACGGCGTATAGAAGTGCAACTGTTCGGCTCGCTGTCGGCTACCGGCATCGGTCACGGCAGCGACAACGCGGTGATCATGGGCCTGATGGGCGAGTGGCCGGACGCAATCGACCCGTCGCAGATCGGCCCGCGCATTCAGGCGCTGCGCGAAACTCACACGCTGTTATTGGATGGTCGTCTGTCGGTGCCGTTTGTCTGGGCTCGCGACATGCGCCTGATCGACGAGAACCTGCCGTTCCATCCCAACGCCATGACCCTGGTTGCCGAAGGCGATCATGGGGAGATTCATCGCGACACTTACTATTCGGTCGGTGGCGGTTTTGTCGTGGATCAGGCGCAGGCATCCAGCGGTGTGGTCGATCTGGATCGCACCGAATTGCCTTATGACTTTTCCAGCGCAGTAGAACTGCTGCAGCTGTGCCAAAAGAACAACCTGCGCGTCGCCGAGCTGATGATGGCCAACGAAAAGGTCTGGCGCAGCGAAGAAGAAATCCGTGCCGGGTTGATGAAGCTGTGGCGGGCGATGCAGGATTGCGTCGAGCAGGGCCTCAAGCACGAAGGCATCCTTCCCGGCGGTCTCAATGTGCGTCGCCGTGCAGCCAAGTTGCATCGCAGCCTGCAGGAGTTGAACAAGCCCAACGTGATCGGCTCGACCCTCAGTGCCATGGAGTGGGTCAACCTGTTTGCCCTCGCGGTCAATGAAGAAAACGCGGCGGGTGGGCGCATGGTCACGGCGCCGACCAATGGCGCGGCGGGGATCATTCCGGCAGTGTTGCACTACTTTATGAAGTTCAGCGAAGCGGTCACCGACGCCAACGTGGTCGACTACTTCCTGGGCGCGGCGGCGGTGGGGATTCTGTGCAAGAAGAACGCCTCGATCTCCGGTGCCGAAGTCGGCTGCCAGGGCGAGGTCGGCTCGGCCTGCGCGATGGCGGCGGCGGGGCTGGCGGAGATCCTCGGTGCCACTCCGGAGCAACTGTGCAACGCGGCGGAAATCGGCCTGGAACACAACCTTGGCCTGACCTGCGATCCGGTCGGCGGCCTGGTGCAGGTGCCGTGCATCGAGCGCAACGCAATTGCCGCTGTGAAGGCGATCAACGCGGCGCAGATGGCCCTGCGTGGTGATGGTCAGCACTTCATCTCGCTGGACCGGGTGATCCGCACCATGCGCGATACCGGCGCAGATATGCATGACAAATACAAAGAGACCTCGCGGGGTGGTTTGGCCGTTAGCGCCGTTGAGTGCTGAGTCAGCAAGACCGAGTTGAATTCTTCGCGAGCAAGCTCGCTCCCACATTGGAACCGGGTGTTCACAAATTCTGTGTTCACTGTAGATCCATTGTGGGAGCGGGCTTGCTCGCGAAGAGGCCAGACCAGTCAAAACTGCTCGCTAACGGAACACACATAACCGCAGGCGCCACCTTTTAGCGCGTCGCAATCAGATAAGAGCTTTTCCCACTCGCAGTGCGCCATTCGCACCCGCTACCGTCCGTCACCCGTGCTTGCGGTGACACTCTGAAACAACTGCGCGCAAGCCCGTTCCCACAAGTGCTACCGATCTGCTCACAGGCAGCGGGGCAGGGCTCTCGGCGCCGCTGATGGCACTTCGAAACACCGTGTGTCCGACGTCTTGAATAGACACGTCGCGACGTCGTTTTCAGGAGTTATTGAACAGCCATTCAATTTTAGGCATGGCAATTGCTCTGTCATAACAAAGCCCGTCTCCCACGCGAGAACGCCGGCAATAACAAGAGCCTCCGCCTGAGGCCATCACCCGCTTTGTGTGAGGAGATACCGCGATGACGTCGTTCAACTCCGGGGCCCAACCCCAGAACCGTGCGCCTCAATCCATCGGCTTTCTGCTGCTGGACAATTTCACGCTGATTTCTCTGGCCTCCGCAGTCGAGCCCCTGCGCATGGCCAACCAATTGTCCGGTCGTGAGCTGTATCGCTGGAGCACCCTGACCGTCGATGGCGGCCAGGTGTGGGCCAGTGACGGTCTGCAAATCACCCCCGATGCCTCCATGCACAAAGCCCCGCCCCTGGACACCGTGATCGTCTGCGGCGGGATCGGCATTCAACGCACCGTGACCCGTGAACACGTCTCGTGGCTGCAAAGCCAGGCCCGTCAATCGAAACGTCTCGGCGCCGTCTGCACCGGCAGTTGGGCCCTGGCCTGTGCCGGTCTGCTCGACGGTTTCGATTGCAGCGTGCACTGGGAATGTCTGGCGGCGATGCAGGAAGCTTTCCCGCGTGTGGCGATGAGCACTCGCCTGTTCACCCTCGACCGTAACCGTTTCACCAGCTCCGGCGGCACCGCGCCATTGGACATGATGCTGCACCTGATCAGCCGCGATCATGGGCGTGAGCTGTCCGCCGCGATCTCGGAAATGTTCGTCTACGAACGCATCCGAAACGAGCAGGATCACCAGCGCGTGCCGCTCAAGCACATGCTCGGCACCAACCAGCCGAAGCTGCAGGAAATCGTCGCGCTGATGGAAGCCAATCTGGAAGAGCCGATCGACCTCGACGAGCTGGCGGTGTACGTCGCCGTGTCGCGTCGACAGCTGGAGCGGCTGTTCCAGAAATACCTGCACTGCTCGCCGTCGCGCTACTACTTGAAGCTGCGCCTGATCCGCGCGCGGCAGTTGCTCAAGCAAACGCCGATGTCGATCATCGAAGTGGCGTCGGTGTGTGGGTTCGTCTCGACGCCGCACTTCTCCAAGTGCTACCGCGAATACTTCGGCATTCCGCCGCGTGACGAACGCGTAGGCTCCAACACCACCCAGCAAGTGGCGATGCTGCCGCTGCCGCAGGCGATCGTGATGTCGCCGCTATCGGGACCGATGTCGGCGTTGAGTCAGGCGCGTAATGAGTCGACGTTTGCCAGCGTAAGGCTGTAGACCGGAAAGTTTTTGTGGCGAGGGAGCTTGCTCCCGCTCGGGCGCGAAGCGCTCGTTAAACCTGCGAATGCGATTTATCTGGAATAGAGCATCTGCCGGTTTGGGGCCGCTTCGCGGCCCAGCGGGAGCAAGCTCCCTCGCCACAGTTGCTCGTCAGGCGCTGTGGGTCTGTTGGTATTGCGCCAACGCCGGCAACAACTGTTTGTCGATCGCCTGGCGCACCGCAGGCTGGATACTGGCGCCGCTGGTGTACATGTCCTTGACCATCTTGCGCAATTCAAACGCGCGAACATTGTCCAGACCACGCACCGCACACTCACAGGCCTGCTCGGCGGTCGAACCGCTCGGCACTTGAAAACCCAATGCCTTGAGCTGGCCCAACAAGTCTTCCTGATCGATCAAATCGGCATACATCATGGCGCGCTTCCTTCTTCGGCAACGGAGGTCGTGACTCGATTCTGGTGGGCATGTGGAGGCACGGCAAGGGCGATTTATCGCAGTGGCCGCGACGGCTATGAACAGGTCGTTTTCGGCTAACTCAATGCCAAGGGGAGTCGGCACACTGACCTCAGCTCGCTACACGACGGTTTGGTCACCCTCGACTGGCAGCTCCTCAACAGTACCCTCTGCCCCGATCCTGTCACGGCTTGTATCGGGGCTTTTTTTGCCTGTGAATCCGGGAGAGGGGTGTGGTTGGCGCTGACGCCTTCGCGAGCAGGCTCGCTCCCACATTTGAAATGCATTCCAGTGTGGGAGCGGGCTTGCTCGCGAAGAACGATGACGCGGTTTACCTTTGCAACACCAGAATCCGCGACAACAACTCATCCCGATCGATGTAGCAACCCTGGAAATGCCGCGCCCCGGTGGCCGGGTCAAACGCATTGCGCGCATGCAGCGTGCGGCGGTTATCGAAGCACCACAGCTCCCCCGGATTGAGTCGCTGCATCAGCCGAAATCGTGGCTCGCGGGTCATCGCAATCAAGCGCCGATAGGCCCGGTACAGCAGCGGCATCTGCTCCACCGATGTATCGAATGCACCGCGCAGAAAGTTCGCCATGCGCACCTCCGCAACCCGGCCCAGCGCATCCAGCGCAATGATCGGCGCCAGGCAGCGATAGTCGCTGTGGCGATCCTTGTTGCGGAATTCCACGGGGATTTCGCACAGCGCCTGAAACAGCTCCGGTGCTTCCTGACGCAACGCGTCGGCAATCGCAAAACCGTCGACAAAAATACTCTCGCCACCCTCGGCATCATTCACCAGGCAATGCAGAAATTGCAGACCCGGTTGCAGTTCGCGAGTCGGCAAGTCGGTGTGCAACGGCAGGTTGAAAGCGGTGTAGGCGTTGCTGTCGGCATCGGCCTTGGACTGCACGTTGAACAGCACGCCGAAGTTGCTCTCGCGGATGAACGAAATGCGCTGCGCGATCAGCTTCAGCGAACCCGGCTCGGTGGGCACGCCGCGTACTTGCGTCAGGCCGATGTCGCGCACCGCGATCAGCCATTGCAGCAGCGCGCCGTTGTCGTTCATCAGCGCTGAATATTCGAATACCGGTAGCTGCAAATCGCTGCGCCACAGGTAAGCCTTGGGTTTGGCGGCCAGACGTTCGGCGCGGGACTCGTCGTCATAGGCGTGCGCGCGCAGCCAGCCCGGATCGAAGCGACTGCGATGGCCATCCTGCCAATCGATCTGCAGACAGCCGTCGCTGTCGATGTGCGCGTTGGCGGGGACGAGATCCGGCGCAGCATCGACGATCTCGAATACCTGTTCACGGGTGACGTTGTAGACGCATTGCGGGCACGGACAGTTGTCCCGCAGCCAGGCATGGTGGAACGGGCTGACGCGGCCATCGGCCCAGGCAATCGACACGCGATCCGTCAGGTTCTGCACGCCGCTCAGCGCGCTGATCAACGGATAAGTACGGAAATCGGCAACAGCGGCAGCGGTGTGCATGGCGGCTCCTTGCGTGGGAGGGATTAACGGGCGGGTGGCAGGGCGATGACCCGACCGATGTAAGCCGGGGCGGGCAGATCGACTTGCTCGGCGGCGATGGCTTGCAGGCGGCCCAAGGTGTCCGGGGTGAACGGCGCGGAACGTGGGCCGGCGAGATCGACGTGCAACAGCATCTGCTCGTTACCGGCCAGTTCCTTGTCGTCGCCGGCCAGGTGCAGGCTGTGATAGAGGTGCAGGCGTTTGCTGTCGTGACCGATGATCTGCGTGCGCACCTCGACCTCGGCGTCGAGCTTCACTTCGTGCAGGTAATTCAGGTGCAGTTCAAGGGTAAACAGCGAGTGGCCGCTGGCTTCGCGGTTGTTGCTGTCCATGCCGAGACGGTCCATCAGCGCGTCGGTGGCGTAGCTGAAAATCAGCAGGTAGAAGGCGTCGCGCAGATGGCCGTTGTAGTCGACCCAGTCGGGGATGATGGTGGTTTGGTAGGTGGTGAGAGTGGGCATGATGTCAGATCCAACATTAATAGTGACTGGGCTGCCGTCTTCGCGAGCAAGCCCGCTCCCACATTGGAATGCGCTCACCTGTGGGAGCGGGCTTGCTCGCGAAGGGGCCGGAACTGCTGAGCAAGGATTACTCGCTGAAACTCATTCCGTGCTTCTCCTTGGTGGTCCTCACCGCCTCCAGCACCGCCAGCAGGCAATCATCACGATAGCGCTCCAGCGCGGAAATGCTGTGGCGGCCGAGCTGGTCGCTGGTGCCATCGACCACATCGTCGATCAGCTTGTCGGTCAGTTCCGGTGCCGGCAGATAGGTCCACGGCAACTGCAACGCCGGGCCGAACTGCGACATGAAGTGACGCATTCCGGCATCGCCACCGGCGAGGGTGTAGGTCAGGAAAGTGCCCATGAATGACCAGCGCAACCCGGCGCCAAAACGGATCGCGTCGTCGATCTCGCCAGTCGTCGCCACGCCGTCGTTGACCAGGTGCAGCGCCTCACGCCACAGCGCTTCGAGCAGACGGTCAGCGATGAATCCCGGTACTTCCTTGCGCACATGCAGCGGACGCATGCCGAGTGATTCGTAGACTTTCATTGCCGCTTGTATAGCTTCCGGTGCGGTGTTCTTGCCACCGACCACTTCCACCAGCGGCAACAGGTAAACCGGGTTGAACGGGTGCCCGACCACGCAGCGTTCAGGGTGGGTCGAGCTCTCGTAGAACTCGCTCGGCAACAGGCCGGAAGTGCTCGATCCAATCAACGCATTGGGCTTGGCCGCTGCGCTGATTTTGCTGTGCAGATCGAGTTTCAGCTCGAGGCGTTCCGGGGCGCTTTCCTGAATGAAATCGGCATCGCGCACGCATTCTTCGATGGTCGCGACAAAACGCAGACGATCCTGCGAAGCACCGGGCGCCAGACCGTTTTTCTCCAGCGCACCCCAGGCATTGGCCACGCGTTTGCGCAGCGCAGCTTCAGCGCCGGGCGCCGGGTCCCACGCCACCACGTCGAGTCCATGGGCGAGGGCACGCGCGACCCAGCCGCTGCCGATGACACCGCTGCCGAGGGCGGCGAAGGTTTTGATGTCGGTGATAAAGCTCATGGTGATTTCCTGAAAGAATTCGCAGAACCCTGTGGGAGCGGGCTTGCTCGCGAAGAGGCCGGTACATCCCACGCATCTTTATGGGCAGAGCCACCGCC
>NZ_JASCPO010000530.1:0-279 GCF_029960145.1 Pseudomonas sp. PS01299
GCAGCGCCAGTGGGCGGAAGGTGCCGGGTTCGTAGACGTAGCTGCGGTGGTGGTTAGGGCCGCTTTCGGCGACGAGGTGGTCGCCTTGCCAGAAGAACTCGGTGGTCTGGCCGTCGACGGTTTTGCGAATGCGCCGGCCGAAGGCGTCGTATTGGTAGGTCGCGGTTTGGCCGTCGGCGCGGGTCAGGCCGATCAGGCGGTGCTGGCAGTCGTAGCGGTACTCGGTGACGAGTTGCTGGTCGCGGCCACGGCGTTCGCGGATCAGGTTGCCGAAGGCGT
>NZ_JASCPO010000531.1:0-279 GCF_029960145.1 Pseudomonas sp. PS01299
GCAGCGCCAGTGGGCGGAAGGTGCCGGGTTCGTAGACGTAGCTGCGGTGGTGGTTAGGGCCGCTTTCGGCGACGAGGTGGTCGCCTTGCCAGAAGAACTCGGTGGTCTGGCCGTCGACGGTTTTGCGGATGCGCCGGCCGAAGGCGTCGTACTGGTAGGTCGCGGTTTGGCCGTCGGCGCGGGTCAGGCCGATCAGGCGGTGCTGGCAGTCGTAGCGGTACTCGGTGACGAGTTGCTGGTCGCGGCCACGGCGTTCGCGGATCAGGTTGCCGAAGGCGT
>NZ_JASCPO010000532.1:0-279 GCF_029960145.1 Pseudomonas sp. PS01299
CGGCCAATTTCCCCCTTGTGGGAGCGGGCTTGCTCGCGAATGCGGTGGTTCATTCAATAATGATGCTGACTGACCGGACGCCTTCGCGAGCAAGCCCGCTCCCACAGGGGATGGCGGGGTGTCAGAGAGGGATTCTTTTGCTGTCATGCCCCGGACTCCTGAATCGCCCGCACCACGGTGTCGAGGTTGCCGGTCATCTTGTGGGAGCGAGCTTGCTCGCGAATGCGGTGTGTCATTCGATAAAGATGTTGGCTGACCCGGCGCCTTCGCGAGCAAGCT
>NZ_JASCPO010000533.1:0-279 GCF_029960145.1 Pseudomonas sp. PS01299
TAGCTGGTCTGATCAGTGACAAGGTCAGCCTTGGCTTCGTCGCGGCCACCGAGCATCAGGTGTGCAAACACTTGAACGAGCTCCTGGAACAATTGCCGGCCGAGGACGAAAAGTCCCGGGCGATTCTGGAACAGATGCGCATTGATGAAGAGCATCATGCGGAGAGTGCACTGGATGCGGGTGGGTTCCGTTTTCCGGCGCCGGTGAAGTTCGGGATGAGTCTGTTGGCGAAGGTGATGACCAAGAGTACCTACAGGATCTGACTTCAGTGTTGTCTGG
>NZ_JASCPO010000534.1:0-271 GCF_029960145.1 Pseudomonas sp. PS01299
GGAGTAACTTGTGATGCTGATAATCTTGTTGACTATCAGTCTGACTCCACAAGCACCCACACGAATTGCTTGATTCAGTTGTTAAAGAGCGGTTGGTTAAGATCTTTCGTCTCAACCGAGGCGCGCATTCTACAGCAGCCTCACTTGCTGTCAAGTGATTATTTTCAGAAGTTTTCGAAGATTTCTTCAACAACTTCAACCACTTGCGCTTCCGATCTCTCGTTAGCGGGAGGCGAATTCTACAGCGTTACACGCTGCTGTCAACACCTCT
>NZ_JASCPO010000535.1:0-255 GCF_029960145.1 Pseudomonas sp. PS01299
CTAGTCCCCGTTCGCTCGCCACTACTAAGGGAATCTCGGTTGATTTCTTTTCCTCAGGGTACTTAGATGTTTCAGTTCCCCTGGTTCGCCTCTTGCACCTATGTATTCAGTACAAGATAACCATCTTATGATGGCTGGGTTCCCCCATTCAGACATCTCCGGATCAAAGTCTGTTTGCCGACTCCCCGAAGCTTTTCGCAGGCTACCACGTCTTTCATCGCCTCTGACTGCCAAGGCATCCACCGTATGCGCTTC
>NZ_JASCPO010000536.1:0-255 GCF_029960145.1 Pseudomonas sp. PS01299
GGGGGGGGGGGGGGGGGGGGGGGGGGGGGGGGGGGGGGGGGGGGGGGGGGGGGGGGGGGGGGGGGGGGGGGGGGGGGGGGGGGGGGGGGGGGGGGGGGGGGGGGGGGGGGGGGGGGGGGGGGGGGGGTGGGGGGGGGGGGGGGGGGGGGGGGGGGGGGGGGGGGGGGGGGGGGGGGGGGGGGGGGGGGGGGGGGGGGGGGGGGGGGGGGGGGGGGGGGGGGGGGGGGGGGGGGGGGGGGGGGGGGGGGGGGGGGG
>NZ_JASCPO010000537.1:0-255 GCF_029960145.1 Pseudomonas sp. PS01299
AGAGGTGTTGACAGCAGCGTGTAACGCTGTAGAATTCGCCTCCCGCTAACGAGAGATCGGAAGCGCAAGTGGTTGAAGTTGTTGAAGAAATCTTCGAAAACTTCTGAAAATAATCACTTGACAGCAAATGAGGCTGCTGTAGAATGCGCGCCTCGGTTGAGACGAAAGATCTTAACCAACCGCTCTTTAACAACTGAATCAAGCAATTCGTGTGGGTGCTTGTGGAGTCAGACTGATAGTCAACAAGATTATCAG
>NZ_JASCPO010000538.1:0-255 GCF_029960145.1 Pseudomonas sp. PS01299
GGGTACGACGCATCAATGCTGTGTTGCAGCATCCTGATCCTAAACTGCCCTGGATGCTGGCCAACATCGACCGCGAGGTGATCGGCGCCGGCGATGTACAGATCCTTGAATGTAAAACTGCAGGTATCAACGGCGCGCGCCTCTGGAAAGAGGGCGTGCCGGAGTATGTGCAGTTACAAGTGATGCACCAGCTGGCCGTGACTGGCAAGCAGGCGGCGGATGTAGCGGTCTTGCTGGGTGGTCAGCACCTGGAGA
>NZ_JASCPO010000539.1:0-255 GCF_029960145.1 Pseudomonas sp. PS01299
TAACCAGAACCTGACCACGCTCAACGTCGTCACGCTTGGTACCACGCAGCAGAACGCCGCAGTTCTCGCCAGCACGACCTTCGTCGAGCAGCTTGCGGAACATCTCAACACCGGTGCAGGTGGTGGTAGTGGTGTCACGCAGACCAACGATTTCCAGTGCATCTTGAACGCGAACGATACCGCGCTCGATACGACCAGTCACAACAGTACCGCGACCCGAGATCGAGAATACGTCTTCGATTGGCATCAGGAATG
>NZ_JASCPO010000053.1:0-32686 GCF_029960145.1 Pseudomonas sp. PS01299
AGACATCAGTCATTATTTGATGCATCGCTACAACTGGATACGGCCTCATCAATTTAATGGCGGGCTAACGCCGGCTCAGGCCGAGAAAAAACTTAACGTCGTGTCCGGGATTAGTTGACCACTACAGTAACAAGCTTAATTCGATTCGCGAGGTGAAGCCTGACGCCGGCGGCCTAGTGGTAGCAACGAACATTGAACATGCCCATCAGATCGCGGCTATGCTCCGGCACCAAGGTGAGATGTGCCAAGTCGTAACCAACAAGACTCCCAATGCTCAGCAGGTAATCAACGACTTTCGCTACAGCAGTTGTCCTTGGATAGTCGCTGTTGGGATGATCAGTGAAGGGACGGATATCCCTAGGTTACAGGTGTGCTGTCACCTGAGTCGGATCAGGACCGAATTATACTACCGACAAGTTCTAGGACGGATCCTGCGTCGTTCAACTACGACTGACAACGAAGCATGGCTTTACGTCCTGGCGGAACCAACGCTTCAGCAGTTTTCTGAGCGGGTAGCTGATGACTTGCCAGATTCCCATGCTGTGCTCAGCTTGGTACGGGGGGCGCCGAGTGACTCCGTCAGCTACGAGTTTGGAAGTGGCGATGCTGAGTCGAGGAGCGATCTGGAGATCGGGTTCGGCCTTATGCATCCAGATCAAGCTGGTCATAGCTCTTCAGCGTCTCTTAAAGACTTCGTGATTGGACCTGCATACGAGCTTAGTTTTTCGCAACACTACCGCACGCAGTTACTTCGAGTTTGTTAATCCCCGGCCACTCATCTGGTGCGCGCGAGCGGGTTTTGGCTTATGCGGAAATGGACCTTCACGGGTGTCCTCGTTTCATGGAATGTGGATACGCGGAATTTTGCCCAATCGCGTAGTTGTTGACCCTTTAGTCGCCGGACTCCAGGTGGTGGTATAGATTATCCCGGGGTCGATACTGGTTCAAAACTTGAGGACGGTACGGGGTGAGCTTCAGTTGCCCTGCAGCTTCATACGCTGAAATAGAATGTCTGTGGACGATTTACTTGATGTCGCTGCAAAATTGTTAGAAAAATGTTGCGATCGGTGCCCATTCTTAACTGGACTCGACTCGAAAATGACGATGCTGTTTGTTTTTCTCCGGCTGACCTCGCCTAGTTTTGCCTCACCACCACCGTCCCGAATTATTTTACGAGCGCAGGAACCGCATGCAAGCGGTCCAGTTTAAAACCTGAAAACCGAAATTGTGGATGGGAGCTTGTCTCGTGATGACGCTCTCCTGGAACAACGCGCTGCATTGCCTTGACGCTACGGCCGGACTCGTTATGTTCCGGTTGAACTTATCGGATGCTGTCAGTCCCCGTCATCGGGTTTGACTGTCAGTGCACATCTACAAGTGAGGTTAAAACATGATTTGGTTTCTCGAAGGGCAGTCTAGCCAGCGCGACATTATTCAAGGTGCGCGTGATGCGCTGCCACCTGAGGTGAAGATTTTCGCCTCGCATCGCGACGATCGCCCTGAAATCACGGCCGGTGCAGATATTAGTTTCACCGAGCCTCGTGGTGCTGAAGAGCGGATCTCGTGGGTGATTTCGACTGCACGCACCTATGGCATCAAAGTAATCCTGGCAGGTCGATTGGGGGGTGTATTTGAGCAGGCCCGGGCTCGATTCGAGGAAGCTGGCCTGGTGCTGGTAACCGGTGGGACATCGATGCGAACCTTCGACCTCGTTGATGACAAGAGCAGGTTTACTGCTGAGGCAGAGCGTGCTGGCTTGGCTTGCGTGCCGGCGATCACTGCTACGAATGCTGAGGATATGTTTGCTGCTTACGAAACTCTTTCGGCGTCGGGTGAGGTCTGCGTAAAACCTGCAGTCGGCATCTATGGCCAAGGCTTTTGGCGTTTCAAAGAGGGTGCTGATCCCTTTCGCTGCTTTGCTGATCCCGATGCACGGGTTGCGAATTTCGCTACATACATGCGTGCTTACAGCGAAAGAGCAACGCCGCCAGCGATGCTTGTGATGCCTTACATGCCCGGGAGCGAGTGTTCGGTCGATATGGTCTGCGAGGCTGGCCGAGCGATCGCGTTCGTGGCCCGGAGGAAGACCGGCGTCCATCAGATTTTTGAAAACGATGGTGCAGCGGTTGAGCTTGCACTCAAAGCGGCCGAGCATTTCCAGTGTGACGGCATTGTGAACGTTCAGACAAAGGATGATGCGCAGGGTATACCCCACTTGTTGGAAATCAACCCGCGCTACTCTGGTGGCGTTGGTTATACCCGGGAGGCTGGCGTCAATTTGGCGGGCATATTTGCTACTCGCCGCCTGAATCTCCCTGAGCCAGCTACCGTTTGGCGGCCAGACGTACGTGTGAAAGGGGTCACCGTTGCAGCTGTAGTGCCAAAATGACATCCTGAGGCATCGAGAAACCTGAAGTTTGGTACCATTGCAGCGCGGTGGTTTTAGCACTCAAGGAGTAATCAAGGAATGATGGTGCTCGCGCCAGGCGTAAACACCGCGGTATCAGGTGCACGGAGTGAATGGACTCTGGAATGCGGAAACTCCTCGGCTTTCGGGGAGTACGCGGCGATTGCCATACTGCCGGTAAATGACAAACGCCAACCCACTGGTGAGGCTGCACTATTCCAGACTACACAGTCATGGATGGAGTGGAGCGGCGACCAAGCGAAGGTTGGTTGTGAGTTGAACCTGTCAGCCCTCCCGCCCGGCAGCGATCGGGTGCTTCTTATCGCGTACACATTTTCCGCAGCCGGCCCGGTAAGCGAGCTTCGTTCGTTGCATTTGCTTGTGGACGAACAGATCGAATACCGATTGGACCTTCACGATAACGGTGAAGCGGCGATCATCATCGGCGAGTTCTACATCCGTAATCAGCAATGGAAGTTTCGTGCCCTAGCTGAGGGTTCGGCTTATGGGTTGGCAGCCCTTGGGCGTCGGATTGGCATCGATATCAATGACGCTCATCCCAAAGGGCGCAGTCGTACAGGTGATCCTGATCGATCGCGCACGGGAGCAACCGGTACCGGCTTCGCTGTTTCGCAGAACCATGTGCTCACCTGTGCCCACGTAATCGAGGGTATGAGTGAGATATCTATTTCCTCCTTTGAGGGTCGTTATCGTGCGGAGCCAGTCGTAATCGATCAGCGTAACGACATCGCTCTCCTCAGAGTCATGGAATCCCCCACATTGAAACCAGTGTCCTTCAAAAAGGGCTTTGGCTGTGACCTAGGCGAATCTGTTGTTGCTTTGGGTTTCCCGTTGTCAGGTTTTGCCGGCGGCGGTGTGCACGTTACCCAGGGTGGTGTGTCGGCGTTGTTTGGCCTCCACAACGATTCAAGCCTTTTGCAATTTACCGCGGCCATTCAACCAGGCTCTAGCGGATCTCCCTTGTTTGATTCATCAGGTGCCGTAGTCGGTTTGGTCACGTCGACAATGCCTGATGCTCAAAATATGAATTTTGCGGTTAAGGCGTCGTTGCTCCTCTCCTTTCTGGATGCGTGCCGCGTCGATGCACCTCAAACATCCAACAGCAAGACGTTCACCACTGCTGAATTAGCTCGCTCGGCCCAAGCATCTATGTGGCGCGTCGAAGCCAAGAATTTTTAGCCCCTATTTTGACTTGAAAGCTGCGGACGAGACGTTAGGTTATCGACCTCACGCTAACCTAGGAATTTGTTTCATGGAAAGTAACGCAGTAACAAAAGCGCTAAGCGCACAACTGATGCGCGGGCGTCTCGATGTCACCGTCGATGCCTCACAGATCGACCCGGGCTCATTGTTCGGTTTCGCCGAGCGCCGTAATCCCAAGCGTGCGTTTCTATTCGTGTCCAAAGTACTGGGCCGCCATATCCCTGTGCGTCCTTCGATCATGAACGCGAGCTTTCACAGTCTCGCGGCGCAAATACCTGAAGATCTGCCAGGGCCTGTGCTCGTTATCGGCATGGCGGAAACAGCAGTTGGCTTGGGTGCCGGCGTACATCGTGCCTTCAGCGCGACCCGCCCTGACACCGTCTACATGGTCAGCACACGTCACCCGACGGGCAATGAATTGTTCGCCCGTTTTGAAGAAGAGCATAGCCACGCCAGCGCTCATCTCATTCATCTGCCTGTCGATCCCGATGTTCGGGAAATGATGTTGAATGCCCGTTCGCTGGTGCTGGTCGACGACGAAGCCTCCACCGGCAAAACTTTCATCAATCTTCACCGTGCGCTGGTCGATGCCGGCCTGACCCAGGTCGAGCGCGTGGTGACGTGCGTACTGACGGATTGGTCCGGCGATGCTGTTCGCAAAACCATTGGGGACTCAGCACATCAGGTATCGCTGTTGCAGGGTTCGTACACCTTCCACGAGGACGCTGAGGCGCCGCTACCGGAAATGCCGGCCGTTGGTACCATCGAGCCTGGTGAGTGGCCGTTGACGGCGGAGAGTGACTGGGGGCGTCATGGTATTCGCGTCGTAGAAGACACCCTGGCTCTGGACCTGAACGTCAAAGCAGGTGAGCGCGTACTTGTGGTCGGTACCAGTGAATTCGTCTGGCGTCCATTTCTGCTCGCTGAACGCTTAGAGCGTGCTGGCGCAGATGTGCATTTCAGTTCAACCAGTCGCTCGCCAATCGCTCTGGGCCATGCCATCGGTCACGTGTTGTCGTTCGCGGACAACTACGGTCTCGGTATCCCCAACTTCCTCTACAACGTGAGCCCCGGACAGTTTGATCGCGTCCTGATTTGCTCGGAAACACCTGTGCAGGCTGTGTCCGCCTCGCTGATTGAATCCCTGAACGCGGAGGTGATTGTCGATGGTCAATAAGCGCCCCCTCGCCCTGGTCGATCTCGACGACACCCTGTTCCAGACTGCTCGCAAAATGCCAGAAGGTTTGCCGCGGGTCACTGCGACTCTCGATATCGAGGGTCAACCCAATGGCTACATGAGCACTGTCCAACATTCCCTTGCCCATTGGCTCCTATCCACAACCGACGTGATCCCAGTTACAGCGCGCAGCGTTGA
Organism: Pseudomonas sp. PS01299; assembly: GCF_029960145.1. Classification (NCBI taxonomy): domain Bacteria; kingdom Pseudomonadati; phylum Pseudomonadota; class Gammaproteobacteria; order Pseudomonadales; family Pseudomonadaceae; genus Pseudomonas; species Pseudomonas sp. PS01299. Next base: position 5,007 of record NZ_JASCPO010000053.1, read on the forward strand.
AGCATTCAGTCGTGTGCAACTGCCTTTCATGCACGGTGCCGTCTGCTCCCATGGCGGCGTGATCCTTGGTCCTGATGGAAAGCTTGACGAGGAATGGCAAGCACGCATGAGCGATGTTCTTGCTGACTATCAGGCTCGCTTGCCAGGCCTCAGTGAAGCAACCCTCGCCATTGGTAAGGAGCTTGGCATTTCCTTGCGCGGATGGGTTGTCGAGGAAGAAGGCCTGCGCCACTACGTGGTGACCAAGCACAACGAATCCAACGATGAAGTCCTGCAAACGGTACTCGCGGAAGTACAGGCTCGCGGTTTACTGGAAGGGATGCACATCCACGGAAATTCCAACAACCTCGCGTTCTTGCCGCTGGGCCTGTCGAAGGAAGTGGCCGTTCAAGAATTGTTGCGCCGTGATCGTGAGGCCAATGGTGAGCGTCCTGTGCTGGGCTTTGGGGACAGCATCACTGACCTCGGTTTCATGCAGGAGTGTCATATGTGGGCGACCCCTGCGCGTAGCCAATTGGCCAAGCTGGTTGGGGTGAAAATCCATGACTAAGGCCGTTGCGGGTCTGGTTACCGTAGGGAGCGGCAGCTATGCAGCAGATGATGTTCAGTTTCTGCTGCAGGCCGTTCAGATGGAAACCACTGATGTCTTGGAGAAGGAGCGTCTGATTCAGTCGAAGCAGAAGCACTACTCCGAAATGATCAGCCTGGAGAGTGCGCCGACAGACGTGCATAAAGCCCTATACGAGCGCGCACTTGAACAAAACGGTACCCGCATGGCCATGGACGTTCAGTCCCTGGCGCTGGCGCTGAGCGAGGCATGCACGGGTCCGTCAATTGTTCTCGTGTCTTTCGTTCGTGCTGGCCTGCCGCTCGGCGTGTTGTTGCGTCGGGCCCTGCTCGACATGGGTCGAGATGCGCACCACTACGGAATCAGCATCGTTCGGGATCGGGGGATAGATAAGGTCGCCCTCGAAGCCATCATTCAGGCACATGGTGCCGAGAACATCGTCTTCGTCGATGGCTGGACAGGGAAGGGCGCTATCTCTGGTGAGATTCAGCGCAGCCTCAATGGCGACTCACGCTTTCCTGAGGAACCTCGGCTTGTTGTGCTGGCAGATCCCTGCGGCCGGGCGTGGTTGTCCGCGTCGGCTGAAGACTGGGTTATCCCCTCCGGCATCCTTGGTGCGACGGTGTCTGGTCTGGTTTCGCGCTCCATCTGGCCCGCGAATGGAGGCCTGCATGGTTGTGTGGTTTACGACCATCTGCGTGAGCACGATTTAACCCGCGAGTTCATCGAGCAGATCGACGAGAAGCGAAAGGCGCTGGGGGCGGTTCCTCAAGCCTCGCCATGGACCGACACCCAGCGTTTTGAATTGCAGGGTGCAGCTGCGCACGTAGTCAAGTCGCTGGCCTCCCAGTTCGGCATTACCAATCTCAACCGAGTAAAGCCAGGTATTGCCGAAGCAACCCGCGCGGTACTGCGTCGCGTACCGGATCACGTCTTGGTTCGCAGCCGTAGCGACAGCGATGTTCAGTTGCTCATGCACCTGACTGAGGGCGCTGGGGTGGCTGTGGAAGAGGTCGGTGCTGCATTGGGCCCTTACCGGGCGGTTACCATCATTCGGAGTGTGAGCTGATGAAAGTCCTTTCTCCTTATGCCCTGGGGGCAACGCTCTACATGCCGGCCACACGTGCGGATCTGCTGGAAGTGGTTTTCCGCACAAAACTGCCTGAACTGCGTTCTCTGGTTGTTTGCTTGGAGGATGCGGTCGCGGAAATTGACGTCGACACGGCGTTGAAAAATCTGCATGGCCTGTTGACCGCGATCAACGAGCGCGGTGGGCGTCCGTCTGATGGTCCGCTGCTGTTTGTTCGCCCCCGAGACTCGGTGATGGCTGCCGTGCTGAATGAATGGCCATTGATGGCCCACGTCGATGGGTTCGTTGTGCCGAAATTGACCCTGCGCAACCTTGGAGATTGGGAACAGGCCGTTACAAACCCGGCGCTGTACCTCATGCCGACGCTGGAAACTACAGACGTGTTCAACCCAGGTGGAATGGTCGAGTTGGGCCAGGCGCTGAAGGCGAACCTGAATCAGCGAATTATCGCCCTACGTATCGGCGGGAACGACCTGATGGGAAGTCTTGGACTTCGTCGCAATCCCGCAACAACGCTCTACAGCACCCCAATGGGCTACGTGATCCCAATGTTGGCAGGCGTCATGGGGTCTCAAGGTTTCGCACTGACGGCACCGGTGTTCGAACAACTCGCGACACCGCATTTGCTGATGGAGGAGCTGGAACTCGACATCGCCCATGGCTTGGTAGGGAAGACGGCGATTCATCCATCTCAGATCAACACGATCCAGGACGCGTTGCGCGTAAGCCTCGAAGACCTCAACTGCGCCAGGATGATTGTCAGTGAAGTTGCTCCGGCAGTGTTCAAGCACAACGATGCCATGTGCGAGCCTGCGACCCATTACAAATGGGCGGTCAACATCCTTGAAAGAGCAGAGTGGCACGGAGTTCGGCAACCGGATGTAGGACCTATTGAGGCGCCTATCCGTTTGGCCGAGGCCGCGCGATGACAATGGGATTTGACGATGCTGGCGGGCAAAGGCGTCAGGTGCTGTCGGTTTTTGACTTCGACGGCACGCTGACCCGGCACGATAGCTTCGTCCCATTCCTGAAGTTTGCCTTCGGACCCCGGGAATTCAATCGACGCATTTTGCGGCTTGCGCTGCCAAGCGTTCGATTCCTGGCTCGGCGTTTGAATCGTGATGAGTTGAAAGCACAGCTGATCAGCACGTTTCTTACAGGCGTAGAAATGAAATGGGTGCAGGAGCAGGCCGTGAAATTCTGCGGGTTGTTTTGGGAACAGCTCATGCGCCCTTCAGGTTTAAAATCTGTCGCCGCCGAAGTAGAGGCAGGTGCAGTAGTTACTCTCTGCTCCGCGTCCCCAGCGTTGGTGCTCCAGCCGTTTGCGGATCGACTTGGCATCAAGTTGATCGGCACCGAGCTTGAGGCGGTAGACGGTCTGTTGACCGGGCGCATGACTGGCAACAACTGCAGATGCGAGAACAAAGTACTCAGACTTGAGGCTGTGTATGGGCCGCTCGGCCAGTACCGGCTTAAAGCATGGGGTGACACCCGCGGTGATTTCGAGTTGTTGGCCGCGGCGCAAGAAGCACACTGGCGACACTTTCACCCCGCATGGCGCCGTCTTCGCCTGCGGGCAGATAGAAGCGGGAATTTGGGTGTGAGCAATGTCGCGCACGCTAACCTGCAAGTGGCGGTCAACCCTGATCGACACGCGAACACTGATGACCAACAAGGAGCGTAACCATGGCACTTACCCTGCAAAAACAGCAATCCATCTCCCTAGCTAAAACGGCCGGCAGTTCGCTGACCAGCATCAGCCTTGGTTTGGGTTGGGACCCAGTCAAGGCGGGCGGTTTCCTCGGCAAGATGTTTGGTGGTGGTTCCGAGATCGACCTCGACGCTTCCTGCATTTTGCTGAACAGCGATTACCAAAAAATCGACCTGGTGTGGTTCCGCCAACTGAAGTCCCAGGACGGTTCGATCAAGCACTCCGGTGACAATCGTACCGGCGATGGCGAAGGCGATGACGAGACCATTAATGTCGACCTGCAGCGCCTGCCAGCCTCCGTTAAGTACTTGATTTTTACCGTTAATTCATTCACGGGCCAGTCTTTTGAGAAGGTCGAAAAGGCCTACTGCCGTATCGTGAATGGCAGCAACAACACCGAGCTGGCACGCTTCAACCTTTCTGAAAAAGGTGGGCACACCGGCATCGTCATGGCGAGCCTGGCTCGCGAAAATGGCGACTGGGAATTCAAGGCGATCGGCACCACCACGAATGGTCGTACTGCTGACGACCTGATCACTCTGGCCGTTCAGGCGTTGCGCTAATGGCTAATCTCGTACCTGGTGGTAATGCGCCGGTTGCCAGCGGCCAGCTTCGCGTTGATATCAATTACTCGCCTATCCCGGGGGCCGACATTGACGTATCGGCCTTCGCACTGGGCGCCTCGGCCAAAGTCCGAGGCGATGGCGACATGTGTTTCTATGGCCAGCCTCAAATTCTGGGTGGCGCTGTTCAGCTGACCGAATCCTCGGCTGGGCGCGCAGTATTTTCACTCGATACGAGTCGTCTTGATTCTGCAGTTGAGAAAGTGGCGCTCACTGCCACGATCTACGAGAACAAGGCGAGCTTTGAGCGCGTGTCACAACTTTCGGTTGTGGTGACGGGTGGAATTGAAGCTCAAATCCCAACCGGTGGCATGAAGGAAACAGCACTCATCCTCGGCGAATTTTATCGCCGAAATGGTGACTGGAAATTCCGCTGTGTGGCCCAGGGCTTCAATGGCGGCCTTGAGCCGTTGGCCAAGCACTTTGGTGTAGAGGTCGCCGCACCAGCGCCGGCCCCTGCACCTGCACCTGCTCCAGTGGTACAAACGCCGCCGCCTGCTCCGGCCGCTGCACCTAAATCTACGATTAGTCTGAGCAAGGTCACCCTCGATAAAACACGATCGTCTATCAGTCTTGAAAAGACGGCAGCCGGTTTCGGCGAAATCAAGGTGAACTTGAACTGGAACAAAGGCAGCTCGGGCGGCTTCTTCAAGCGAAGCCAATCCGTCGACCTGGACGTTGGTTGCCTGTACGAGCTGCAAGACGGCGAGAAGGGCGTTGTTCAAGCCCTCGGGGAGTCCTTCGGCAGTCTCAATCGGGAACCATACATACAGCTGATGGGCGATGACCGTACTGGCTCTGTTTCCGGTGGCGAGTGGTTGCATATCAATGGCAAACAATGGAGTGAAATTCGCCGCATTTTAGTGTTCGCCTTCATCTATGAGGGCTCGCCTTCTTGGAAAGAAACCGATGGAGTGGTGACTATTTACATTCCTGGTCAGCCTGACATTGAGGTGCGTCTCAATGAAGAGGGTGGCCGTGAACCAATGTGTGCCATAGCGATGCTTGAAAACGTGAACGGTGCCGTTAAGGTCTCTCGGCGGGTGGACTTCCACCGAGGCCACAAACTCATGGACCAGGCTTATGGCTGGGGCATGAGGTGGACTGCCGGGTCCAAATAGAAATCATGGCGGGGTCATACGACCCCGCCCTTGGGGGAACACAACATGTTTGCATGGCTTAAGCAAAACGCAGCAGCAGCGCGTGAAGCACTAACTACCGAAGTTTCGAAGTTCAAGAATCAGAAATTTCTAGATGCGATGACCGCCAATTGCGCTCTCATCTCAGCTGCATCCGGCGGTATCTCTTCTGAGGAAAAACAGAAGATGACCGGCTTCATCCAAAACTCGCCTGAGTTGAAAGTTTTCGACATGGGCGATGTGATCAAGGCGTTCAACGCACACTGTGAAAAGTTCGAGTTCGACTTTCAACTCGGCCAAGCCGAAGCACTGAAGGTCATCGGCAAGATCAAGAACGATGCCGGCGCGTCCCGACTCCTGGTGCGCGTGGGCTGTGCCATCGGTGCGTCGGACGGCGACTTTGACGCCCAAGAAAAAGCGGCCTGCCGTTTGGTCTGCCTTGAGCTGGGCCTTAACCCAGCTGATTTTGAACTCTAAGGAGCGTTACTTTGGACACTCAAATCGGTTTCCCTCCGCTGACCATGGCGGTATTCGTCGGGATCGCGCTCGGCGCGCTTCTCCTCGACATGGTTACTCACCGCGGTGACAAGCCAATTTCCCTGGCTAAGGCTTCGATTTGGTCGATCTTCTGGATCGCTATCTCGTTAGCGTTCGCCGGCTTCTTATACGTACAGCACGGCCCTGAAGTCGCCAGCCTGTTTGTAACTGGCTACGCCCTGGAAAAAGTTCTGAGCGTCGACAACCTGTTCGTGTTCATGGCGATTTTCGCATGGTTCAAAGTGCCAGATGGCATGCGTCACCGAGTCCTGTATTGGGGCATTATCGGCGCCATTGTGTTCCGCGGCATCTTCGTTGCCATTGGTACCGGCCTGTTGGCTTTCGGTCCGTGGGTCGAAATCGTCTTCGCAGTGATCGTGGCTTGGACCGCAGTTATGATGCTGCGCGCCGGCGGTGATGATGAAGAGGAAGAGGACTACTCCAAGCATATGGCTTACCGCTTCGCCCAGAAGTTGTTCCCTGTGTGGCCGAAACTCCATGGCCATAATTTCTTCGTCAGCCGTAAGCAGCTGGAGGTGGAACTCCAGAAGCCTGAGAACAAAGGCATGACTCTGGCAGCAAAAGGAACGATTTTTGCGACCCCGCTGTTCCTTTGCCTTGTAGTGGCCGAAGTGTCTGACGTGTTGTTCGCGTTCGACTCTGTGCCGGCGGTGATCGCGGTTAGCCGTGAGCCCCTGATCGTCTACTCTGCCATGCTGTTTGCGATCCTGGGTCTGCGTACCATGTACTTCGTGCTCGAAGCGCTGAAACGCTACCTGGTCCACCTGGAAAAATCTGTAGTCGCGCTGCTGTTCTTCATCGCCATTAAACTCGGCCTGAACGCAACCGACCACATGTTCCACCATGGCTACACAATCGATGCAAACACCAGCCTGCTGATCGTTATGGTTGTACTGGCGATTGGTGTGGTTGCAAGCCTTGTCTTCCCAGGCAAGGAAGAAGCTCAACCTGAAACCGCTGAGTAACAGCCCATACCACAAGGAGTAATACCCATGGCGTTGACCCTACAGAAAGGTGGCAATCTTTCGTTGACCAAAACCGACCCGAGCCTGACCAAAATCTTGGTAGGCCTGGGCTGGGACCCGCGTGCTACTGATGGTGCTGAGTTCGACCTGGACGCCAGTGCGCTATTGCTGGCAGCAAATGGCAAAGTACGCGGCGAAGCCGACTTCATTTTCTACAACCAGCTGAAAAGCGTTGACGGTTCGGTTGAGCACACTGGCGACAACCGCACCGGTGCGGGCGACGGCGACGACGAAGTAATCAAGGTAGACCTGAGCCGCATCCCGGCCGACGTGGACAAAGTGGTCTTCATCGTTACCATCCACGATGCAGAAGTACGCAAGCAAAGCTTCGGTCAGGTCGGCGGCTCCTTCATTCGCATCGTTAACGATACGACCAATGCGGAAGTCGTTCGTTACGACCTGGCAGAAGACGCGTCGACTGAAACTGCGATGGTGTTTGCTGAGTTGTACCGCAACGGCGGCGAGTGGAAATTCCGCGCTGTTGGCCAGGGTTATGCCGGCGGCCTGAAAGCTCTGGCCAATAACTATGGCATGAATTTTTAACGCCTAAGTCGTTAATTTAATTATTTTTTGTTTGCTTGGTCTTGATTTCAAGGCCTTGTTTACCTCACTTAAAGGAATCGAAAATGGCCGTATCTTTGCAGAAAGGCGGGAACGTAAGTTTGTCTAAAGAGGCCCCAGGCCTGACCGAAGTCACTGTAGGTCTGGGTTGGGACGCACGAGTTACCGACGGTTCGAAATTCGACCTCGACGCGTCGATCTTCATCCTGGGTGAAAGCGGCCAAGTCCTCGACGACGCCAGCTTTATCTTCTATAACAACAAAAAATCGGCAGACGGTTCGGTTGAACACCTGGGCGACAACCAGTCCGGTGAAGGCGCTGGTGATGACGAGCAAGCCAACGTCAAGTTGACCGGTCTGGCTGCCGCTGTGAAGAAACTGGTATTCGCTGTGACCATTCACGACGCTGAAGCACGCAAGCAGAGCTTCGGCCAGGTTGCTAACGCTTACATCCGTGTAGTGAACAAGGCTGACGGCAAAGAACTGGCGCGCTACGACCTGAGCGAAGACGCTTCGACCGAAACCGCGATGATCTTCGGCGAGCTGTACCGCAATGGCGACGAGTTCAAGTTCAAGGCGATCGGCCAAGGTTTTGCTGGCGGCCTAGCCCCGCTGGCTAAATCGATGGGCGTGAACATCGGCTAAGCCGCAAGGCTTGAGAAAGCCCCCGCGAAATGGGGGCTTTTTCTTGCCTACAGAAAGACCACGGAGTGGGTCCTGTGGGCGGTATCTACCACTTCTTCACTAGGAGCGACTGCTGGCGATCGCCATGACAGTCCACCGGTTCTCGGTTTCAAAAGGATATTTGGATGGGCATGTTTCGTGGGGTTATAGCTGCAGGTGTTTTGGTGTCCATGTCAGGCTGCGGAGCCTACAACGACTTCAAGGCCAACAATGCAGTTCAAGAATATAGGCAGGCATGCCTTGGAAATTATACGAACGAGTGCGAAAGCAAACTGGTCGACACGAACATTGTCATGCTCGAGCTCGCGCGCAGTAACATCGACAGGGAAAAGGATACGATCGTGCAGGTCGTGGGCAAGGACGGGTTTGATCGCTTCTCAAAAACCGCCAACGAGCTAATTGACCACCTGGTCGATCAACAAGAAAACAAACGTCCCGGTTTTTTTGCGCGATGGTTCCTGGGTGAAGCCCAACCGTTCGGAAATACCCGCAACCAACTCTTCGACATTTCAGACATGCAAGAACTGCGTGCTGCAGTGCTTCAAAAGGTCAGCGCTGGTGTTCAAGCGAGCAAAACATCTGCTAAGCCTGACGAACCAATGACTGAGACCGAGGCAATTTTGTTGGGCAAGGTACCTCAAGCACCGAGTCAAACTCAGGTCACCCCGACTGCCCGGCCGGCGGAGCCAGCGAGCCAGTCGGTTGAGCCAGCAGTTCAGGCAAAAGCATTAGTGCCATCCGACCTTGCTGCATCTGCAGATCGGATGATCTCGAGTGAGATTGATCAGGATGGTGGGGATGAATACAAGGACGGTCGTCAGATCATCTTTGCTGACTTGAATAACGACGGTATCAAGGATGCCGTGGTGCTTTACACGATCGAAGGTCAAGGCGGCGGTAATGGCTACTTCCAAACACTTGCCGCGTTCATTGGCGGTTCGGCAGGCTGGGAGTTCCGTGGGAAAGCTGTAGTCGGCAATGGTGTCCAGGACATCCAGGTGGTTGATCCCCAAACCGTCAGGCTGACTGTTCTCTCCGTCGGTCCGGATGATGCTGATTGCTGCCCGAGTGTTCAGAGCACCGAAAACTACAAGTGGGACGGCACGACATTTCTTCAGGCCCCAACGTCGTAAGTAAGAGCCAGGCATCAGGCACCTAGCCGCGTGCATGCGAGCGCGGTTAGGCAGGGCTCTGGCGAAACGCTGGAGCAAACAAAAAGAAGGAAAAATCTAATATGTCGCGCTTCAACATCGGCTCTGGCCTTTTCGCCATGTTGCTCACCCTGGTATCAGCCCACTCCAACGCCACCAGCTTTGATTGCACCAAAGCTGCAAGCTTTGCTGAGAAATCGATTTGCACAGATTCTGCACTCAGTCGTCTGGATGAGCAGATGAACTCCGAATATGTCCGCGCATTAGACGCAGCGCCGAACAAGGCCCAGGTCCGTCAAGATCAACGAGACTGGTTGCGTCTGCGCGACAACTGCAAGACCGCCAGTTGCTTAACCGCTTCGATGACTGATCGGCTCAGTGTTCTATTACGCACCAAGGTTGATCATCCATCTAAAGCGCCAACCTCCGTTGCCGCTACCCGGGTTGATCAATCTGAAACGAATGTGATTTCAAAGGCCGCTACTTCTCCAATGGTTCCCGCCGCGGTGAAGCCGGCAGCGACGCGAAGTGCAGCGGATGATCATCAAGCGATCCTGAACTTGAAGATTGGCCTGTTCGTGATGGCAATGTTGCTGCTGGTCTGCATTTACCTGCACCGCCGGGGGACCATTACGATCTATCAGGACTACACCGACGCGCTTTGGACAACCTTGACTCCGATCTTGGGGATTGGTGCGTATTTCGTCGCGAGCGCCTGGCTCGAGGTCCCACGCAACTACTCCATCATTGCTGCCTGCGTCCTCGGTGGTCTTATGTCCTTGCAGGTGCTTATCCAAACGTACAGAAGCAACAGCATCTGGTTTTTCCTTCTATCCCTCTTTGCAAAGGTCATTCTGCTGACCTTCTACTTCCTTATGATGGCTCTCCTGCTGTGCGGTGGTGCCCGCACCAAAAGTGAGGCCCGGCGGCGGCGCGGCTGGGCAGTTCTTGCCACGACCGTGTTCGTATTCCTCTCAGGCTGGATGTGCCGCAATCGGCAATTCAGTTCGATCGACGATTACATTGCCGGACGGGCATAAGTGACATATCGGTGGTTGCGCTATTGCCACAGGCGCGACCTCCGATGTAAATGAAAGTCGAGCCTGTCGTAGGGGCCCCAACCGATGCCGGCATTTCAAGCAACAAAGAATCCAGGAATAAGGATCAAGGAGTAGTCATGGGATTTCGTTTCAGCAAGCGAATCACGATTGTGCCTGGCGTACGCCTTAACATCAGCGGAAAGGGGGTCAGTACTTCGATTGGGCCCCGTGGTCTGAGTATGACGATGGGCCGCAACGGCACTTATCTCAATGCGGGTTTACCCGGTACTGGTCTTTCATACCGCGAGAGGATCGACCGGCCCAGTAGATCGAGTAGTTCCCAACCAGGCCCTGCCGGAAGCGAATACTCGGGCCAGGTAAAGGTGAAAGTAAACGACGACGGCACGTTGTTGATTACGGACATGGATGACATCGAGTTGCCGACTGCTGTCATCAAACGTGTCAAATCGGAGATGGCCGATTCCATTCAGGACTTGCTGGCGAAAGCTGCTGATAAGGTCAATCAGGATCTCGAATCCTGCCTAGGTGTGCACCTACTTACGCCTCGGCCGGGTGCCATGCCGGTAATCCCAGCTCCATTCGCCATTGAAGAACCCACGAGGCCCACTCAGCAGACGCCAGGCTTGATGGATCGAATGCTCCTTCGCAGCGCGAAGATTGAGCGTGAGGCTGAGTCGGCGGAAGAGCAGTATCAACAAGACCTCGCGAACTGGCAGTCCACGCGGGACGCCCATGAACTTGAACGCACCGAAATCGAGAAAGCATTCCGGCTGGCGGCAAAGGGCTTCAGTGCTCAGATGGAACGTGCCCTGGACTATGTGTTGAGCGGCATTGCCTGGCCAAAAGAAACCCAAGTGGCCTATGAGTTCTCACAAGACGTTACCGGCGTCGCGCTCGATGTTGATTTACCTGATGAGGGCGATATCCCGCAGCGCAGCGCTGAAGCCCGGGGTAACGGCAAACTAACCTTCAAAAATCGTTCGGATGCCCAGGTACGCAGAGACTTTGTCGCGCTGTGCTATGGCTCTCTGTTTCGAGTTGTAGGAGAGGTATTTGCTCTACTGCCAGCGATCCAGAAGATCCTGGTGTCGGGCTACATTCAGCGTAACAACACCGCAACCGGTGCGGTGGATGATCACTACGTGCTCTCGGTCTTAGTAGGCCGAGATCAGTGGGATGCGATTGATTTTAATCGTCTGGATGCGATCGATCCTGCAGCGACCCTGAACGCGTGTGGCGCAGTGGTAAAGCTGGACCGCTCTGCGCGTTTTGTTGAGGTGACGCCGATGGATATGTTGGTCTTGAACTGAAGACAACCGCGGCGGCTTGAGCCGCCGCGGTGTGAGGCAGGGCAGTGCAGGAGAGGATTAGCGAATGATTCCTTCGCGCTTTGCCTCCAAGATCCACATCGGGAATTCCTGCATCAGCCGGTCGTACAACTGCTCTTCCGTCATGTCGTGAAGGTCATCCAGGGCAAAGAATCCGCAGTTGTCCACGACTCTCCCGGGCATGGTGTCCAGTTTTTCCAGAATGCCGTAATTCCGGCCTGCTAAACCAACGTATTGCCAGAAGATTCCCAGCTTCGCTGCATCCACCATCAGTTGCGTGATCTTGCGGTTTTCAGAAACGCCACCGTCGCTGATGAAAACGACAAACATAGGGGTTTTGTCTTTGGACGCCTGGAAGGATTCGATCACTTTTTGGATCGCTCTCGGTTCATCATTGTAACGCCGACCGACGTCCCACTTGGTCCAGCCATTGTTGTCGGATTCGACAAAGTTCTGGTAGTTGGTAAGCGTCACAGGTGAGAGTCGCAGTGGCCGTTCGGCGAATGTCCAGCACTCAAGTTCGGCATCTGTATCCATGGCTACGGCGATGGGCACAAGACGATTGAGGACTTCCTGTACGCGGCCGGTTTTGTATTGATTTCGCATCGAGTCGGTGACGTCGAGCACGAGCAAAACACGAGCTTTCATCCCAACCAAGCAGGCTTTCTCGAGGCTTACCTGTGCCTTCTTGGCCAGACTGACCAGTTCCGGCGCGACAGCAGCTACACGTTTCTCCAGAGAGATTGTGGAGGGAGATGGGGCAGGTGCTGGTGCCGGTGCAGCTTCTTCAGTAACTTCGCCGCCAAAGTGCCTCACGAGAGCGTCCAGGCCCTCAGCAAAACCCTGAAGGTTAGAGGCCAACCGCCACTCCCCATTCTTTCGGTAAAGCTCAACGATCATTACCGCTTTCTCGGTTGTGAACGTGAGCCCTGAGAACGCGCAGGTCGCTCCTATCTCACCAGCGGGGCTGATTACTTTGAAGTTGCCATTCCGGATGTCACTCATCGCCCCGGCACCGTCGATGGAGGCAGTGAAGATCAAGCGATCGATAGTGGCGGGCAGGGTGGCTAGATTAATTTCAAACTGGCCACCCGCAGCAAGCTTCACACTGCTGCAAGGCGTAACAGGCTGATTGAAGAAGACCATATAGCGATCATCAGAAAGCTTGCCTTGGTCGTCGACACCGAAACAGACGAAGTCGACTACGCTGGGGCTTTCGATGTTGACCGAGAGAGTGAAGGATAGACCGGGAAGAATATTTGCCAGCGACATGCGCTGGCCTTGGGTGATCTGCATGCATGGTTCCTTTGTGACGATTAGAGCGCCTGATGATGAGATGGCCTTGGTGAAACAGCCGTATCTGCACCGGCGGCTGGTTCATCCGTCGGGTTAAACCTAACGGCGCTCGAAGTTCCTGCAAGTCTTATACGGCCAGTGAGGTCGCCGCGGGAAGTTCCTATGGGAAGAGCTGTTTTGTTCGAGGGCGCGGGGCGATTCAACATGGGTTTATGAGGCCGATGATGCTGGCATACAACCAAAATAGAAATCCCGCGGCGGCCGTGTGCCGTCGCGGGAGTACTGGTCAGGCATGAAGCTGCTTAAAGCGCCTACTAGCACGAAAGCTTAGACGTACTGCTTTTTGCCGCTCCTTTCGATTGGGCGCCCTTTGAATACGTGTGGGCCGTCCATGGTTAGCTCAATTTTGTCTCCCTTCCGAGTCAGCCAGGGGGTGGCTTCACTGCCGGCTTTGGAGGTAACTCCGGATGGACTTAGATGGATACCATCTTGGTCAATTTCGATTTGACCGATTACATAGGTGAACACCATTGAGCTGAAAAACCCGGACTTGAATTCGAATGCGCACTCTACGACCTGGTCGCCGTATTCCATCCGCATCTTTGGTTTCAGCGATGCCACCGAAACCGCACCGTTGTCTACTGCTGAATAAACGCTGCAGACCAGCACTACCTTGCCCCCCATGAGCTGCGAGATTGCTGGATTAATTTCGACGGTTTCAATACCTGGAGCGGAGGCGCTGGCGCAGACTACGTCACCGGTATGGAAAACGAAGGGATCGACGTCAAAAGCCCCACGCTTGTCAGGTGCCTGGATGATGGACATTCGCCCATCAGGACGAAGGATGCCGATCCGCAGATCGAGGTCGTCATTGTCAGATCCGTCGCCGTTATCAACCCACGTTGCGCTGACCCGAATAACCTTTGGAGCGGACGGCCCTTTTTCGAGGGACACCTTGTGGCTGCTGCCAGGTTTGTCCAGTTTAACCACGGTCTTGGCGATGTTGACGGGCTTTGGAGGCGGTGCAGGTGTCGCCGCCGGCGCGGAGGATGCAACGTCTTCAACTTCGATGCCATAAAACCCGCAGAGTCCGGCAAGACCTGAGGCGAAACCTTGCCATACAGAGCGCGCCTTGAGCTGGCCGTTCCGGACGTACAACTCAAGCACGATGATGCCCGTCTCTTGTGAAAAGGGCTCAGGTGCCAGTTCCAGGGTTTGGTCCCCGGCAATGACGATAGCGCGAAGGTCTTTGACTGCTTCGAAGCCGCCGGCGTTGCCGTCTTGCGTCAAAGTGATTGCGATCTTCGTGATATTGGACGGGAGTCGAGACGAGTCGAAGCTGATGCTGTGACTGACCGTGTCGCCATGAGCGATCGGGGGCGCGAATGTCGCCGCGCCTGAAGGGTGCACGGGTGCATTGAAGAAAACCATGCCGCTGTCATCCACCACCTTGCCAGTGTCGGTGACCAAAAACGCAGTAAGGTTTACGTCCAGGTTGTTACCTGCCGCATGGGTAACTTCCACCCGCCCTTGGGAGGAAGAGATCGTTGTGTTCTCGCCGGGTTTGAGTGACTGATTCAATTCATGCCGCCTATTCCATGGGTTTTCGCAATGCATTGTTCATGCGCTGCGCTTTCGTTGTTTGAGCGCGAACGCCGGCCAAGGGGAAAGATCCCCTCATTGGGACTGATCGCATTGATGCAGTTTAACGGCTTGGCCGCCGGCGACCGCCGAGACATCCATTCTCCATTTACACACCGTCTGAAACCCAGAATTGGAACGTGCGGGAGGGAATGTTGTGCCCGGCATTGAAAGTCCTCTCAGTCCCGTTAAGTTCTGATCGTAGGTAACGAAAACATCTGCCCGGCGTTCTGCATCGGAATTCGACGGGGCATTTTGAGTGGTGCCGTCTTCTGCTAGATGGCAATATGCTACATCTATTTGCGCTCCCCCTTATCATCCAGGGCCTGGCGTTTAATTTCTGACAAGGACCCGTTGGATGCTAATCGCACTTGTTGTTTTGAACGCCCTTTATTTGATCTGCAGTCTGCTGTTCAACGCCGAGCTGCTCAACTTCGCTGGCGCTGATATCCCCCTCCGAAAACTCGAAGTCCTTGAGACGTATAGCCAGATCCTGGCGGCTACGAGCATGTGCTTGCTGGTATGGCGAATCTGCTATCGACGTTACCAAGGCAAGGGGAGGGTGCTGTGGGTTTGGCTCGCAGCATCGACACTTGTTGTCACTCCGTTGACTTGGTGGTTTCAGGGGGCCGCTCCGGATTGGATCGCCGAGCAATTCCCCGGCTCGCTACGGGTTAGCAGCCTCTACGCATACGTCACCAAAAAGGGGTTGCTTTACGACTCCCTGACTATTCCGCAGATACCCTACAAGGCCTACAAGGACCAGGGAGAGGGCAAGGCTTTCATAGCAAACCTCGGCGTTCTGATGAGTGTTCAAGGCTCCTACGTCGAGCGCATCGACAAGAACTTCCAAGGCTTTTCAGCTGCAGTTTTTCGTGGCTACACCGTCCGTAATGGAGACGCGTTATACGAGCGGCTGCAAGAAACTGTCGTGCCCTCCATCAGTGACATCAGCAGGGCGTATGCACAGCTCGAAGGTTTTCGTGCAGGGGGAATTCCGGGGAGTGAGTGGCGACCGATCAAGTGGCCGAATGCTGGGGCAGATCTGGGGTACCAGCCGACCATTGACGAGTATGCCCGGTCAATCAATCCCGGTGTGCGGACACGAGATGCGCTGGCCAACACCACCGAGGTTCGCCACATGGCGAAAACCAAGCTCGGTCCTCTCTATGTGAAGGGCATGAACCTTCTGGCTACGCGAGAGCAGTACCAGGCTTATCTGCCTGGCATTGCCGACAACATGGCCTATGACGTCGCTCACACCGACATCCACGGCGCTGAGGGTTTGAACGTCCTCAAGAATATGTGGTTTATCCCCTTCTCCCTTCTTAGCGGGTTGTTCTTCGGCGGCATCAGTCTTGTGGTCTTGATCATCTCGGGTATTGAGGCGCTTCGAAGCCTCCCCGGGCGAATTCGCTTCGTTCGACCGGTCGCCGTGATTTCGATCGTTATGCTGCCTCTCGTTGTTGGCAACGCAATTGTCGATAGCCCCGGTTATAGAGATGCGTTCAGGAGCTTGGGCAAACAGCCAGTTGTGCTTGCCACCGTTTTCCATTGGGCCATGTCCTCAGAAGCAATGCTTTACAACATCACAAGGCCTCTGCTGAAAGCAGAGTGACCTACACAAAGGGAGAGTCACCGTGCGTAAAAAGTTTCTCGTTTCAGTACTGGCATTGGCCATCGCAGCATCAACCTCTGGCTGCGCTGAGTTGGGCATCAACAAGCAACAGGCTGGTACCGCAGTGGGTGTCGTCGCTGGCGCTGTCATCGGGCAGTTCATCGGGAAAGGCAACGGACGGATCGTGGCAACCCTGGTCGGCGGTGCACTGGGCGGTTACATCGGTAACAAAATCGGTGCAAAACTCGATGAGCAGGATCAGCAGGCCCTGGCGCAACGCACGCAAGATGCTTTGAACGCCTCGCCGAGCGGGTCCAGTTTGCCTGTGTCCTGGACATCGGCGCATTCCGGCGCTTCGGCGGAGATCGTTCAGGGCCAAGAGTTCACCCAAACCAAAACGGTTGAAGTGAAACGTGCACCTAAGATCGTTGCCGTCCCTTCGATGAAACTCATTAACGAGCAGTACGTCACCAAAAGCAGTTCGAACGTCCGCGCCGCGCCTGAAAAAGGCGCAGACAAAGTGGGTGGTTTGAAACCCGGCACCGAGTTCACTGCCGTTGGTTCGACAGGCGACTGGATTCTTGTCGGCCGCAAGGGTGTCACTGTCGGCTACGTTCACAAAGATTTGGTTGAACCAAAATCAGTAGCCGTTGCGAAGAGTGTGAAGCCCGCGGCCAACCTGGACGAGATGAACGTCGCTGCCGACAAGGAAACAAAGGCCTTCGATCTGGATTCGATCCCGACGTTGCCAACTCAGCAGGTCGCTGCTGAAACGTCTTGCCGGCCGGTGACCGTGAGCCTCAAAGCGGCCGACGGAAACACTGAGCAGGAGAAGAACACCTTCTGCAAACAAGCCAACGGCACCTGGGAACTCATCTAAGGGATCTTCATGAAAAACCGCGCACTCGCTCTCGTTGTAGTGGGTGCTTGCGGCATCGCGCCGCAAGCCTGGGCTCACCAGCTCGCCTACTCGAAGACAGAACAGATCCAGGTGAACGTTGATGGTGAGGCGACCACCTGGTGCAAACCAGAAGTGGCCATCACCATGCAGCGCCCAACGTGGGATGACCAGAAGCCGCTGAACACGCTTCTATCGAAGCTCCCGTATATTCTCGGACAGGAATGCCCGACGGCCAAGGTCACCTGGAAAGCAGTCGACGCAAAGGGGGCGGTTTACGCCACCGGTGCGGGCAATGCGACCAATCTGGGCCTGGCCACGCTGACTTCACCGCCTGCCGCTCCGGCCGCTGCCGCGCCCGCTGTTTCGGTAGCCCCCGTGGCTTCTCCTCCTACGCCACCAGCAGCTGGGGCGGCTGCGTCTGTACTACCAGCCGCCGCTGCGCCTACTGAGCCTGCCGTCGCAGCGCCTGTGGCTGCTGCACCGGCCCCAGCGCCTGTAACGGCACCTGTGATACCACAACCAGCACCAGAGGCTTCACCCGCGCCAGTGCAACCGGTGCCGGTGGCTCAAGTACCTGTGACGGTTGCGCCCGTTGCCCCTGTTGCTCCTGTAGCTGCCGTGGCCACAGTACCTGTGGAGGCAGCTCCAGCCGCCGCCCCTAAGCCTGCCGCTCCAGCTGAAGCGCCGGCCGCTGTTGCCGCCGTTCCTACCGGTGACTTCGGCCGCTCATTGGTGCTGGCCAACCAGAACCTGATGGGGATTACCGACGGAAGCGGATGCAAATGGGTTATCAGTAAGTCGGTAACTGATGAGTCCGATCCAAGTCTGTCCTTTGCGTCGACACCCGCCATGCCTTGCTCTGCATCAGGCTATGCCGAGGGGTCCTTTGACAAATTGCGTTGGGCGGTACCGAACACCTATCGCGGTGATACCTGGTCAAAAACAACCGTGCACCCGAGCGGTCTGATGTTCAACCAGGCACTGGTCCCAGCGGTGAAAGGCAAGGCGCTTTCTTTCCTGAATAGCCGGGCAGACCAAGCACTCTTTCAGGTGGGTGAACTGCCTGCGCGTAACATGAAGGTGTATTTGGCCTTTGAGCGCCCCAACTACCGTGTCCTGTCGCCGTTCTCCAGTGATCCGTATTACGTAGTGATCACTGCAGATGAGGCATTTGCTCTTGATGCGGTTGAGTTGAAGCGCGCTGTGGTTGAGGTCTACCAATTGGTGAAGGCAACGTCGCCAACGACCGTCGGCCTGTCGAACCTCTTCTTCGCCAAGAACTTCGAAGCGCTTTACCCCGAGGGATACGCGTCGGAAACCAAAGACAACATTCTCAAAACGCGTATGGGCGAGAACCGTGGTGAGTTTTACTTCGATGCTCGCCAAGGCAATAACTTCGCCCTGCGTCGCGAGGAGATCCGCCTGAGAGAAGTACGTCGCCTGCAGCAGCAAATGGCTGAGCTGCACACACGCGTCTTGGAGCGTTACGAACAACTCAAATCCGGGATGAAGGAATTCGAAGGTCGGGAGGCTGAAGCGCTGGCGCAGATGGCCGGTATCAAAGTCACCTTCCCATCGCCGATCGCAATGCAGGACCCGAGCTCTTCAAAGTCCGCTGTGCCGATGATGATTCACGTCACCGGAAAGAGCGGCGACTTCTACGAGGTCGACTTCCCACGTAAGGGGCGTGTACAGGCTGATGCTGAACTGGAGAGCCAGTGGTACGTGCTGCCGGCGGCAAACATGACACCCTTCCTGCCGCTCGAAGACGGTCGCGCCGTTCCTACGTATCGCGTGTATACCGCTGGCGCGGCTGAGGCCTGCAAGCAAGACCACTGTGCTGACAGAGTGTCATTTGGTGCCGTACTGGCCAAGGAATTTCCTAGCGCCGGGATCGACTTCAACTGGACGCCTGCAGTCTCTCAGCAGCACGTGATTGATTGGCAGCAAGCATCTGCTCAAATTCAGTAAGGCAACCGACTATGAAAACGATGAACAAGAAGCACATCCTCATCGCCGCTGCGGTCGCCGGTATTGCGATTCTTGCGGCTGGTGTGGGGTTATCGAGCTCCGGCAAGAAGCAAGCGCTGCGTCAGTACGATGAGATGAAGGAACAGTACTTCCTCGAGAACGTCCTGAGCGAGGGAGATATCTCCTATTCCTTCTGGTCGGGAAACGTCACCGTTGAAACACCAGAAATCCGCCTGGTTGCAGCAGAGACCAACGGCGCAGATAAATTCCTGAAAGGGATTATGGGGCTGCTCGGTGGAATGGACTCCGGGGCAAAAGAGTCTGCCCTGGTCGAATGGTCACGGTATCTGCTTTCGTCCAGTACTGGTGGCGGTCGTGCCGGTGGCGTTTACTTGAAGGCCGACGCCCTCAAGGTTAGCCGCGAAGGTGATAACAAGAAGGGCGAGATTCATGTCCAATTGTTGGGCATGGACATGAGTACTCCTTACCTGTCGCACAAAGGCACAGATGTGGTCCTGCCTTCGGAAGTAGCGGATGAGATCCAGCCGCGCGCGGAGATGGATCAGTACGGAGGCGTGGTCAAGTCGCCCTACTCGTGGGGTAGCAATATCGTCCAACGTCTGCCGTTCACTGGTGCATTTATCACCGGCGCTACAGGGGAGTTCGGCACCAAAGTTGACTTGGACTTCAAGCTCACGCGCTCCAGCGACGGCGAAGGCTCGGTCGAGTTTGTAGTGGTGCATCGTAATGACGGCAGCGAAGTTGGCCGGATTGTGCGCGAGGCTAAATTTGCGTCCATCCCAGAGCTTGACGATGTCCAGGCGCAACTCAAGAGCGCGCTAAGTGGCTTCATCATGGGGGCTTACAGTACGTCCATGGGCCAGGCCGTAATTGCGGAAGCCGCAGGTGACTTTGCTCGTAAGACCAAGGTGGCCAGCTACTCGCTGACCTACAAGGGCTTCGACCAGTTAAAGGAGTCGTTCGACGAATTCAAGGCCGCTACCAAGCGTGAGGAGTTCACCGGCTTTTGCAATGAAACAGGCCTATCAGGTTATCAGAGTGACTTTGGAGTCAAGGGCAAGGATCACAGCGATTCGGAGTGCGCGATCGCTCAAAAGCTGGCCACCGATGCCAAGTTTGAAGAGTCCTACATTTTCAAGGAAGACAAGTCGTTATTTTCCGGCCTGTTCGTGAGCAAAAGCTTCACGCTTGAGACGAACTGATCACCACATTTCCTAGAGCCTGGAGTGCGGTCCGCCGTACTCCACGGTCACCAAAAAAAATCTCAAGACAAAGGCAGGCATTTCATGACGAACGTTTTCAAATGGGCAATCACGGCGCTCTGCTCGGTGCTGCTGGCCGGTTGCGGTTCAAGCCAGGACAAAGCTGAAGAACTGGTCAAGTTGATGGGCATGGACGTCCAATACAAGATGGTAGTGCAAGTCGCCACGTCGGGTTATGCATCCAAATATCGCGAAGTCGCGCCAGAAAAAATCAAGGCCGTGATCGAGGACAACATTTCCCAGGACCTACTGAAAGACACCCTGGTCCAGGTCTACGCAGATCACTTTGATGCCGACGAACTCGAATTGATGATCGAGGCCAACAAGCATCCGGATCAGGCGATGAAAATTATCATGGGCTCTAAGGACGGCATGAAATTGGCCAAGAAAACCATGGAAGTCCAGGTTGATCTACAGCGTGATATGGCCAAGGCGTTCGAGGATCGTGATGAAGACATCGTGGACGAGTTGGACGACCTTCAGAAAGAAGCTCGCGGCTGATCTGTCATTTGCCTTCTTGTGCCCGAACCACGGTTATCGAGGCGGCAATTACGAACAGTTTCAGGTAGCGTTTGGCAATTAATGGAGGGTGGGATGAGGCTATTTTTGGTAATGCTGCTGGCGCTCAGCGGCTTCGCTCACGCCGGTTGCGGCAGCGCGCTACCTGCTATGTGGAGGCCGGCAATGGCAGTTGTGCGAGTATCCGTGATGATGACAAGCGCAAATACTGCTACGTGAAAGAGGGCAACGGAAGCTGTGCAAGCATCAACAATGACGACTTGCGTAACGCCTGCTACGTCGAAACAGGCAACGGCAGTTGCGCGAGTATCCGCGACGACGACCAGCGATACCTGTGCTACGCCAAGACTGGCAATGGCAGTTGCGGGAGCATCAAAAACGATGACATGCGACGTCAGTGTGAAATGGTAAAGCGCTGACTGGCTTGCTTTAGCCTAGCCGTAACAAGGAATCGCACCTACAAAAAAATGCCAGTCAGGTAACTGACTGGCATTCATTCTGCGGTTAACGAATCTTCCAAGCTGAAAAGGCGGGTGGTTCAACTGTTCAACCCAGTACTTCGCCCCTGGTCTTGCGCTTGAATCGCCGGCGCATGAAAAACACCACAAACAAAATCAGTAGCGTGCCTACGCTGAGGAAGATCGTGTTGAACCAAGGAAACGGCTCTTCGCGACTGTTTGTGGCTTCGATGTCTGTGATGTTTGGGAACACGGACAAGATTTGAATGCGCCAGCCGTAGTAACGGATCAGCGCCAGTTGCTGGGCATCTCGTGAGTAACCCTGAGCCTTTGCCTGAACGTCGGCCGAATCAAACTTGAAGTACCACGGAAAACTCCAGCCGGTGTCGTCGTTTCGGTAAACTTTTACCACTTTCGATGTTGGGTGTTCAGTGTTAATGAAATACACGTCCCGGGTCGGGCCGTCGGCCGGGTTTTCAGCATTGATGACGCCGTCATCGTCCACACGTTTTACCTCAACGCCGGTGATGGCCACCACGTCGTACTGCGGCAAAACATAAAACAGACCCAGTCCCGCACCAGTGATTACGAGCAAGAATGCGCCGACAATCACCCCTTTAATCCACTTCATTTATGTGCTCCATTTTGATCGTCGAATTCTGCCCCAATTTGATCTTGGGTATTCACCTTTGACCGCTGGGGTGCTACTAAACTTGGTTAGCAAATGTGTAGGTGCTGCAGTGATAGTAACGTGGCACAAAAAAAGCCCAGGAAATCTCCCGGGCTACTTGTTTACTAAAGCACGCGATCGCGTTCCGATCGCCCTGGCTTATGCAGGTGCTGTATCAAATTCCAGGCATTCGGAAAGTGAGGTGAACTCAGGTCGCCGGCAGACCCAGGCAGTAAAAGCGGTGTAAGCCACCGACAAGCCTGTGATCAGAGCCATCGTTTGCTTCTTCTCTCGACTGTTTCTAGCAGCAGCACGCGCTTGGGATTCACCTTTGCGTCTGGCACTGTTCGAAAAGAGAGACGCGATCAGCATTCCAATCAACGCGTAGAACACTGTGATGAGAGTGAGCTTGGCAACAATAACTAGGGTGATACTCAGAGCTCCCTGGTTTGTCCGGAAGGTCGCGAATACGGCATATGCAATGGCCAAGATAATCCCGGTACCCAACGCTATCCCTGAGACCAAGCCAGGCATTTCAAGCCAGCGAAGGATCAGAGCCGCAACCGCTCCGATCGCGGGCAGCGCATTCGTGATCGCAGCATCGGTGTAGTCGGTGTAGATCGTGGCAGCCTCTGTGTGGTGTCTCCAGATCGCCAGGCAGGTGATCAAAGATCCTATCAAGAGCGTGTATTTCCATGCCGGGCCTGCCCAGAAGGCCTGCCACATGCGTAGCACTGCTGGTTTCCCAGCTACAGACTGAGCAGGGCGCACTTGCTGTGCCGAAACCACATTGGCTGGGCTCTGAGAGGAGGGCGCCGGTTGCACACTTTGTGATTGTGTTTGAGCCACCTGGTGCGGCTGAGCAGATTGCTGTTTTTGTTGACGGAATTGTTCCTGAGCGATCCGGTACTGCTGATCTCTTTGTGAGTTGGCAAGATCCTCTGCCTGGCGCTGAGCTTCATACTCATCCTTGCGCAGCTTCTCTTCTGCAGCGTATGCCTTACTTTTTTCAACGCGTGAGTAACTATCCAGAAAGGTGACACGAGCTCCCAAGGTTTGATCGAGACACTTCTGGGTGGTGCACTGGTCTCGCACCGATAGCCATTCGCGTTGTGATTGCCGTAGCTCATCCGGGTGTTCCGTTTCAGCGAGGGCTTTTTGATAGGAGCGCGCCAGAATGCTGTCGACGCCACTCAGATAGCCGTCATTACAGATGCTGGATTCCGCAAAATTTGCGGCCTTAGAACAATCAAAGCTTGCTGCTATTGAGTTACAGGCCACTAATGCCAGCGTAAATGCGAGAGCGTTGCGAAACATCATCCGGTTCATCCCTAATTCCGTTATCCAGTGCCCAGCAGGACATAGTGGTTATCGGCCGGGCATGTGAATACGTGAGGAGAACCTGCATGCTCGTGTGGACGCGTCAGTTGAAGTCTTGAGCAGCAACATTTCCTTCCCGGGGAATTTTTGTTGTCAGATGCCGACGTTGACAGGGCTGTACTACCAGCCCATCTTTCCTAGAAGAACGTCACCCGTCGTGGAACATGGCCGGTCAAGAGGCGACCTATGTTGGCTGAATTGCTGCCTAAACCGGTGTACCGTCACTACCGACGTCATCTTGGAGTTTCACTTCAAATTGGCGTAGGGGCATCAGAGCAAGAGAACCACGAGATTATCGCGGCAGGATTCGCAGCCGAGAGATTCAAATTGCTTAGCGAATCTGGCGTGTACGACGCAGTCGCCCTTGAAAAGATTATGCCGGTTGGGACCCTTAACGCCCGATTGGCTCGCCGACAACGCTTAAATCTGGACGAGAGTGATCGGTTGTTCCGACTTGCACATGTGACAGCAATGGCAGAGGCGCTGTTCGGAGACGTCAAAAAAGCCCAGCGCTGGCTGAGCAAGCCTAAGCAACGTTTTGCCAAGGAACAGCCCCTCGCACTGTTATCCACTACCCAGGGCACTCGGATGGTCGAGAAACTGCTGATTCAGGTTTGCCGAGGGGATGGTCTTATAACGGGTGCACTGATCTTTGGTGGCAAGTCGATGAGCCACGCTACATCGGTTTTACAGAAACCAACTCTACAAGGCGGTAATTCTTCCTGGCCGCTTTGATCGCTTCCTGTTCTGCGAGACGCGTACTGAGCGTATCCTCCTCATGGACCATTGTGTGCTTCCTACCCTCAAACTCATTACCGACCCGCAGCGTGACCCTTAACACGGGGGTGAACGCTTTCACCGATCTTCTTTTTCTCCGCAGCCTTCACTGGCTGGATGTTCGAGTTATCCGAAAGATTGTCATGTTCATGTAAGGCATGAGTCTGCGCAAGTGGCTGCACCGCCAAACAGCGCTCGGCGCATATCTGCTTCAGTGAGGTCGTGATTTTTGTATATAGCCTCGGCGTAGGTTTGAACTCGCCGCTAGTGCTTGGCTCGGCCGCAAATTGTCGTAATTCTCATCGGCTTCGGCACTGCCTTTTCAAAGGCACGTTTGCATTCACCCAAATAAAACTGTCAATGTTTGGAGGCGTTAAGAATCTGAGGCCGGATGCCTCTGTCAATCCTCCACTTTTGGCGTTCCTGATGCGTCAATATCAGGCGCAAACATTGACTGTCAATGAGCAGTTCACTGACTCAGTGGTAAAGCCCAATCTTGCTGGCCTACTGCTGTGTCAATGGTTAGAGACGTAGCTGATACGGGTGATTATTGGCCGGATGATCCATTGGTGGCCGAGGCGACCGCGCGGGCCAAGCCGCGCGGCACCTGAAGAGCAAAACATCGCAGCCTGCTACCCCATCACGGTACGACATCAATCTATTGTGGGAGCGGGCTTGCTCGCGAAGGCGGTGCGCCAGGCACGGATGCATCAACTGACACGACGCTTTCGCGAGCAAGCCTGCTCCCACAGGGGGATATCGTGTTAACTGGCTACGGGGCTGCGGGCAGCAGGAACCGCGCAATCACCGGCAAGTGATCGGAAATGCGCAACGTATCGTCCTGGCGCACCCGCGCTTCGACCCGTTTGATCTTCGGGCTGTAGAACAGATAGTCCACGGTGCGATCCGGGCCATTCAGGCCGGGGTCGTTGGGGTAGTGGGTCAGCCAGTGGGCGCGGTCGATGCCGCTGGCTTCGTTATTGGTCGGGATCATCGGGTACTTGTCCCACAACAGATGCAGGGCGCTGTCGATCGAGTAAGGCGTGCGCTGCTCGGCGGGCAGGCGTTGATACTGGCCCAGCGGCAACAGATTGAAGTCGCCGCCGATCAGCCACGGCAGGCCCTGGCTTTCGTACTTGTCGAGTACCTTGGTCACCGCTGTCACCTGCGCCTGCAAGGTCTCGTCCGGTTGGCGGGCGCGATCCAGATGGGTGTTGAACACCGTCAGTTGCCCGCCGTCGCTCAGCGGCAGTTTGGTGGCGAGCAGGGCGTCCTTGGGTTCGAACTGGCGGGAGATGAAATTCGCTGACGGCACCGGCAATTGCAGACGCTCGGCGTGTTCGATGCGATAACGGCTCAGGGTCGCCAGTTGCCGGCCAACGCTGCCGAAGATGTGCGGATCGGGGACAAAATCGGCCTTCCAGTCGAAGGCGTGAGCGCTGCACGGGTAAAGGTCGGTGACCCGTTCCCGCAGCAGCTTGAGCTGATTCTGGTAATCACTGGCCTTGGCGCCGTCATCCAGTTCCTGCAGCAGCACCACGTCGGGTTGTTCGTCGCGGATCACCCGTGCCACTTCGTCGAGACTGAAGGCCATGTCTTCCGGGGACGGCGCTTCATCGGAGCCTTGGGCGAGATCGTTCCAGAACACGTACCGCTTGCCCGCCAGGTACTGCACGTTCCAGGTCATGACTTTCAGCGCTTGCCCGGGCACCAGGGTCGGCGGCGTACCGCTGCAGGTGACGGGCAAGGTTTCTCGCGCATCGGGGCGCCAGGTCAGGCTGTAGATCAGCCCGCCGATCACGGCGATGGCGAGCACAATCAGTAACAGGGTGTAGCGCAGCAGACGGGGCATGGCTCGGCTTATCGCGTTACAAAAGTGATCCCGAGCATACCCGACCGCGGACGCTTGGCCCAAGGGCCGCGAGGTCAGACCGCTCCGTTACGTTTGTCAGGCAATTCGCTGATCAGCATGAACAGGCGGAACAGCACCACACTGGTGAACAGTTGCAGGAAACTGTGCGCGCTGTCGATCATTACCGCGATCAGCGGATTCTGTGGGTCGGGGTACGCCGCCAGGGTCGCGCCCTTGAGCAGCCACAACGGCCCCATCACACACAGAATGCACAGCAGGATCCGCCAGAAATGCCCACGCGTCAGGCGCAGACTTTCCTTCATTGCCTGCAGCGGCCCCATACCGCGCAACACCAGCAGGTATTCAGCGAATGCGAGCATGACCATCAGCATCAGCCCCGGCAGGAAGTACAGCGACAACCCCAGCAGAATCAGCAAGGTATTGAGCGCCGTGAGCAGAGCGAAACGCGGCCACAGGCGCGCGGACATCGCCAGCAGGTCGAGGTTGCGCGGAGCTTCGCCACGGGTGCGAGCATCGAGGAACAGAATCAGCGCGGCGGTGTACAGCGGATACACCAGCAGACCGACGACCACGCTGGCGGCGGAGAAACTGTCCGGGTCGGTGACGTGATCCACCACTTGTTGCAGCGCCGCCTCGAAGATCACCAGCGGCAGGCATAACTGCACGATGCTGGCCAGATGGCGTTTGAAAAAATACAGAGAGTCGCGCAGTACATCGAAGGCATTCATCAGTCGGTATCGCAGGTCGAAAACAGTGGCTCACTTTAACCGATGATGGGCGGGCGGACACAAACGTAAACATTCGGTAAAGGTCGTTGAAACATCCTGTCACTGCCTCCATTACAGAGGTGCGCCATGTCCACCGTGGACACGGGCAACGTTATCCCCGGCAATCTACGAGGTCGCCATGAACAGCGAAGAGCAAACCCTGATCGATGGACTGTTTTCCCGGCTGCAACAGGCCGAAACGGAGGCAGCCCCGCGCGACGCCCAGGCCGAGGCGCGGATCAAGGAACACCTGACCCGCCAGCCGGCGGCAGGTTATTTCATGACCCAGGCGATTCTGGTGCAAGAGGCGGCGATCAAGAGCCTCGACGAACAGAACAAGCAGCTGACCCAGCAAGTCCAGCAATTGCAGGCTGAACTGCAAGCGGCCAAGTCGCAGAGCGCGGCCCCGGCGCCAAGCGGCGGCGGTGGTTTCCTGTCGAGTATCTTCGGTGGCGGCAGCTCGCGTCCGGCGCCGACCCAAAGCGCTCCGGCTTCCACCGGCGGCTGGCGTGAGCCGGCACCGCAGCAGAACTACGCTGCGCCAGCGCCACAACAGAACTATGCCGCACCACCGCCCAACTACGCGCAGCAAGCAGCCCCGGCCGCGGGCAGCAGCTTCCTCGGCGGCGCCCTGAAAACCGCCGCTGGCGTGGCCGGTGGCGTGATGCTGGCGCAGGGCATCAGCAGCCTGTTCCATCACAACCAGCAGCCTGAAGAAATTGTTGAAGTGATCAAGGAAGAGCCGGCGCAAGTGGCTGACCAGAGCGGCAACGATTGGGGCAATGACCAGCGTGTGGCCGATAACGGTTTCTCTGGCAATGACCAGGGCGGATTCACTGATACTGATTACAGCGATGACAACTCGTCGTTCTTCGATGACGACGATTCGTTCGTCTGACGGATCAGTCGCCAGTATCAAACCTGTGGTGAGGGGATTTATCCCCGATGGGCAGCGCAGCGGCCCCGAAAATGGGACTGCTGCGCACTCCATCGGGGATAAATCCCCTCACCACAGTCCACCATCCGTC
>NZ_JASCPO010000540.1:0-255 GCF_029960145.1 Pseudomonas sp. PS01299
TCGCGCTGTGCACGCGAAAAGAAAGTGCGAAAGCCCTGGCTCAAAAGCTGGGCGTGTGCAGGCCGACCTTGTACAACTGGAAAAACCAGCTACTCGGCCCAGAGGTATCCCCATCCATGAAGTGTCGACTTGAACCCTCATCGTCACCGGAACGAGAGGAGTTGCAGCGGCAACTCGAATCTCTCCAGCTCGATGTTCGCCGTTTGCAGCTTGAACATGACCTGTTGATGAGGGCGAATGAACTCATAAAAAAAG
>NZ_JASCPO010000541.1:0-245 GCF_029960145.1 Pseudomonas sp. PS01299
TCCGCCGAGGCCGAACCGTCTGCCGGCGGCGGGGTGTCACTGACGACGTAATCCCAGAACAGCTGCTCCAGGTCGATCAGCCGAGCAATCAGCGACTCGTCGCGTTCGATGCGATGGATCTCCAGGTGCTGACCACCCAGCAAGACCGCTACATCCGCCGCCTGCTTGCCAGTCACGGCCAGCTGGTGCATCACTTGTAACTGCACATACTCCGGCACGCCCTCTTTCCAGAGGCGCGCGCCGTT
>NZ_JASCPO010000054.1:0-32486 GCF_029960145.1 Pseudomonas sp. PS01299
CGCGAATGCGGTGTGTCATTCACCCATGATGTTGAATGACCTGACGCTTTCGCGAGCAAGCCCGCTCCCACATTTGTTATGTGTCGGGCCCTGATTTATTTAGCGGCCGACACCCGCCAAACCTTGTTCCCCACATCATCCGCCACCAGCAAACCACCTTGCTGGTCGATCACCACGCCTACCGGGCGACCCAAAGCGTTCTCGTCCTTGTCGAGGAAACCGGTCAGCACATCCACCGGTGCTCCATTCGGCTTGCCGGCCGCGAACGGTACGAAAATCACTTTATAACCACTGTGCGGTTTGCGGTTCCACGAGCCGTGTTGACCGATGAACGCGCCTTCCTTGAACTGCGCCGGCAGGCTGTTGCCTTCGGCGAAGGTCAGGCCCAGCGAGGCAGTGTGCGGGCCGACGGCGTAGTCCGGGGCGATAGCTTTGGCCACCAGATCCGGATTCTGCGGTTTTACTCGCACATCCACGTGTTGACCGTAATAGCTGAATGGCCAGCCGTAAAAACCGCCGTCCTTGACCGAGGTGATGTAGTCCGGCACCAAGTCGCTGCCGATCTCGTCACGCTCATTGACCGCTGTCCACAGCGCGCCTGTCGTGGGCTCCCACGCCAGGCCGTTGGGGTTGCGGATGCCCGAGGCGAAGATCCGGTGGTTGCCGGTGGCGCGATCGACTTCCCAGATCGCGGCGCGACCTTCTTCTTTATCCAGACCATTCTCGCCGACGTTGCTGTTCGAGCCGACAGTGACGTACAGCTTACTGCCGTCATTGCTGGCGATGACGTTTTTGGTCCAGTGATGGTTCAGCGTGCCGCCCGGCAGATCGGTGACTTTGATCGGCTGGGTCTTGATCTCGGTCGCGCCGGATTCGTAGTGGAAGCGCAGCAGGCGATCGGTGTCAGCGACGTACAAATCGTTACCGACCAGGGTCATGCCAAACGGCGAATTGAGATTTTGAAGAAACACCGTGCGGGTCTCGGCCACGCCGTCGTGGTCGGCGTCGCGCAACAGGGTGATGCGGTTCGGGCTCGGCACACCAGCGCCGGCCTTGCCCATGACTTTCTTCATCACCCAGCCACGAATGCCGCTGCTGTCGTCAGGCTTGGGCGGAGCGTTGGTTTCCGCCACCAGCACGTCACCGTTGGGCAGCACGTAGAGCCAGCGCGGATGATCGAGGCCTTCGGCGAATGCTGCGACTTGCGTACCGGCTACGGCGGTCGGTTTACCGCCTGCAGGCCAGCCGACCGCCGGGGCGATGTTCACCGTCGGGATCAGGGTTTTGTTTGGTTCAGGCAGCTTCGGCGACGGACCGGTGCCGTCAGAAACTTGCAGGCTGGAGGATTCACCGCAGGCGGCGAGCCCTCCGGCGAGGGCGATGACGAGAGCGAGTTGGGTTTTGCGCATTACTGATCTTCCCTATGAATGCATGCCTAATCATAGAGGAGTGCGCGCACCCGATGGTTCAACCGCTCAACCACGGGCCTCTTTGAACAGCACGGCGATGCCTGGGTGATAGTTACCCGCTTCGCTGCGCAACTTGCGGTAGGCGTAGGGGAAATACCAGGCCACTGCGCAGCAGTGTTCCTTTTGCAGGTCGTCGACCATGTCCTGCAACTCTTCGGGGCTGGCGCTGTGTTGGGCTTTTTGCGGGGCGACGAACAGGCAACCGAGCTTGAGGTCGCTGGCAAAACTGATGCGTTTGGCGTCGCTGGTGATGTCCAGCAGGGCCTGGGTCAGATTGAGGTTGTTGACCCGTGGCCAGCGCTGGGTGGCCTGAAGGTAGGCGCGGTCTTCGGCGCCGGCGATGAACAGATCGGCGCGGGCATTGCGTTCGCCTTCCTCGTTCTGCTTTCGGGTCGAGGTATCACAAAGGGTCACCAGCTCGGCCATCCAGGCGGCCGCGGAGAGCAAGCCGAGATTGGCTTTCTCGTCATGCCAGTAAGGGGTGTCGTTGTCGCCGCGAATGGCGTTGTAGCGGTCGATACAGTCAAACCAGCGTTCAAGCATCGGGCGCAGGAATTCCAGGCGCGGGTTGCTGATGATCATGCCTTGCATCGTCATCATCCTTATTGTTGTGATGTGCTTTTCAATCAAAAGCATGGCTCTTTGATATCACTTGTCTCAGTGTGGCACAAGATTGGCGTCAGATAATTGATCGACGGCAGTTATTCGCCCGACGGCCCCCTCTTTAATTGACGCTCCACCCCCAACCCTCTAACCTTCGCGGCTTGTTTCAGGTGCTCTGTGACGCATGTCGACAGAGTGAAACAGGGAAGCCGGTGAGGGTTGTCTTCAGGCGAAGCACGATCACGATCCCGGCGCTGCCCCCGCAACGGTAAATGAGTGAAAACTGTGCATTGAGCCACTGTGTCGACGACGCGGGAAGGCGCGCAGTCAGGCGATTCGCCGCTCATGAGCCCGGAGACCGGCCTGATCCATCCAGCGGCATCACGGTGGGCGATGCCAGGCTTTTTGCCGTCTATTCTTGTGCCTGCCCGCCGTTATCCAGCCTCAACGGAGAGCTCCCCCATGACCGATTCCCCCGAGCGCGACGAACGCCATCTGGCGCGTATGCAGCGCAAAAAAGCCGTGATCGACGAACGCATCGCCAATTCGCCTGACGAATGCGGCCTGGTGCTGGTGTTGACCGGCAATGGCAAAGGCAAAAGCAGCTCGGCGTTCGGCATGCTCGCCCGCGCCATGGGCCACGGCATGCAGTGCGGCGTGGTGCAGTTCATCAAGGGCCGCAACAGCACAGGCGAAGAACTGTTCTTCCGCCGTTTCCCCGAGCAAGTGCGCTTTCACGTGATGGGCGAGGGCTTCACCTGGGAAACCCAGGATCGCCAGCGCGACATCGCTGCCGCCGAAGCCGCGTGGGCCGTTTCCCGCGAATTGCTGCGCGATCCGTCGATTGGCCTGGTGGTGCTGGACGAATTGAACATCGCCCTCAAGCACGGCTACCTCGATCTGGATCGAGTGCTCAGCGACTTGCAGGCGCGTCCGCCGATGCAGCACGTAATCGTCACCGGTCGCGCGGCCAAGCCGGAAATGATCGAGATGGGCGATACCGTCACCGAAATGGGCATGCTCAAACACGCCTTCCAGGCTGGCATCAAAGCGCAGAAAGGCGTCGAACTTTGAATCAACCACGTCACTGCCCGGCGGTACTGATTGCCGCGCCGGCCTCCGGTCAGGGCAAGACCACCGTCACCGCCGCGCTCGCGCGCTTGCATCGCAACCAGGGGCGCAAGGTGCGCGTGTTCAAGTGCGGCCCGGACTTTCTCGACCCGATGATTCTCGAGCGCGCCAGCGGTGCGCCGGTGTATCAACTGGACATGTGGATGGTCGGCGAGCAGGAAAGCCGCCGTCTGTTATGGGAAGCCGCCGCCGAAGCCGATCTGATCCTGATCGAAGGCGTGATGGGCTTGTTCGACGGCACGCCGTCCAGCGCTGATCTGGCGCGGCATTTTGGCGTACCGGTGCTCGGCGTGATCGACGGCACCGCCATGGCCCAGACCTTTGGTGCCTTGGCGCTGGGGCTGGCGCGTTATCAGCCGGACCTGCCGTTTGCCGGCGTGCTGGCCAACCGTGTCGGCACTTTGCGTCATGCGCAATTGCTCGAAGGCAGCCTCACCGAAGGTTTGCGCTGGTACGGCGCATTGTCCCGGGAAACCGGGATCGAGTTGCCGAGCCGCCATCTCGGTCTGGTGCAGGCCAGTGAACTGAATGATCTGGATCTGCGTCTCGACGCCGCCGCCGAAGCCTTGGCCAGCAGTTGCGAGGTAGCGCTGCCACCGGCCGTGGAATTCGCCGCGCCTGAAATGATCAGCGCTGAACCGCTGCTCGACGGCGTGCGCATTGCTGTCGCTCGCGATGAGGCCTTTGCCTTCACCTACGGCGCCAGTCTCGACCTGCTACGGGCGATGGGCGCCGAGTTGAGTTTCTTCTCGCCGATCCGCGATACGCAATTGCCCGAGACCGACAGTCTGTATCTGCCCGGCGGTTATCCGGAATTGCACCATGTCGCGCTGGCGCAAAACACCGCGATGCTCGATGCGATCCGTGCGCACCACGCCGCTGGTAAACCGCTGCTCGCCGAATGCGGCGGCATGCTCTATCTGCTCGACGCGTTGACCGATGTCGACGGCAATCGCGCCGAACTGGTCGGCCTGCTGCGCGGTGAGGCGGTGATGCAAAAACGTCTGGCGGCACTGGCACTGCAAGCGGTGGATCTGCCGGAGGGCTCGCTGCGTGGGCACACCTATCACCATTCCCTGACCAGCACCGAGCTGACGCCGATTGCCCGGGGCCTGAGCCCGAACGGCGGGCGTGGGGCCGAGGCGGTTTATCGGGAAGGGCGGATGACGGCGTCGTACGTGCATTTCTACTTTCCGTCGAATCCGACGGCGATTGCTGCATTGTTTGCGCCAGACCTCAAGGCCGCCTTCGCGAGCAAGCTCGCTCCCACATTGGATCACCTAACCCCTGTGGGAGCGGGCTTGCTCGCGAAGAGGCCATGACCGACAACGCATTCACTGAGGCCGAGCGCACAGCGGTCTATAAAGCCATCGCCGAACGCCGCGACATGCGCCACTTCACCGGCGGCACGGTCGAACCGGAGCTGCTGCGCCGTCTACTCGAAGCCGCGCATCAGGCGCCCAGCGTCGGTCTGATGCAGCCATGGCGTTTCATCCGCATCAGCGACCGCGCCTTGCGTGGGCAGATCCAGAGCCTCGTCGAAGAAGAACGCGTGCGCACCGCCGAAGCCCTCGGCGAGCGCAGTGACGAGTTCATGAAGCTCAAGGTCGAAGGCATCAACGACTGCGCCGAAGTCCTGGTCGCGGCGCTGATGGACGATCGCGAAAAACATATTTTCGGCCGTCGTACGCTGCCGGAAATGGACATGGCCTCGCTGTCCTGCGCGATTCAGAATCTGTGGCTGGCGTCCCGTGCCGAAGGACTGGGCATGGGCTGGGTGTCAGTGTTCGAACCGCAGGCACTGGCCGATCTGCTGCAGTTGCCGGCCGGGGCCAAGCCGCTGGCAGTGTTGTGCCTGGGGCCGGTCAAGGCATTCTATCCGGCGCCGATGCTGGTACTCGAAGGGTGGGCGCAGGCGCGTCCGCTCAATGAGTTGCTGTACGAAAATTATTGGGGAGTGAGTCAATGAGTGTGGCGTTGTTGAGTGTCGCCGCAGTCGCGCTGGATGCGCTGCTGGGTGAACCGAAACGCTGGCATCCGCTGGTGGCGTTCGGCAATTTTGCCGGGCGCATCGAGCGCCGTTTCAATGCAGGCGGGCGCGGCTGGCGCAGTCACGGGGTCACCGCGTGGGTGATCGCGGTGCTGCCGCTGACCTTGCTCGCCACCGCGTTTTCCTGGGCACCTTACGTGGGCTGGATCGTCGAGATTCTGGCGCTGTATTGCGCCCTCGGCATGCGCAGCCTCGGTGAGCATGTCGCGCCGGTAGCCGCCGCCTTGCGCGCCGATGATCTGGAAGAGGCGCGCAAACGCGTCGGCTATCTGGTCAGCCGCCAGACCAGCGAACTGGACAGCACCGCCGTTGCGCGCGCGGCCACCGAGTCGGTACTGGAGAACGGCAGTGACGCGGTGTTCGCCGCGCTGTTCTGGTTTGTCGTGGCCGGCGCGCCGGGCGTGGTGCTCTATCGCCTGAGCAATACGCTCGACGCTATGTGGGGCTATCGCAACGAACGCTTCGAACGCTTCGGCTGGTGCGCGGCAAAAATCGACGACGTGCTCAACTATATTCCGGCCCGGCTGGTGGCGCTGACCTACGCGCTGCTGGGCAACACCCGGCTCGCCTGGAAATGCTGGCGCAGCCAGGGCCCGCAATGGGACAGCCCGAATGCCGGTCCGGTGATGGCGGCCGGTGCCGGTGCGTTGAATGTCGAACTGGGCGGGCCGGCGATCTATCACGGCGAACTGCATGAGCGTCCGCAACTGGGCGAAGGTTCGCCGGCCGATGCCGATTCGATTGATCGCGGCTGGCAATTGGTCCAGCGCGGGGTATGGTTATGGCTGCTGATTCTCTGCGTGGGGGCTGAATTCTATGCTTGAGCACGGTGGCCGGCTGCGCAAGGCTGCACTCGATTACGGGATTGCCGAGGCCGACTGGCTCGACTTATCCAGCGGCCTCGCGCCGTGGCCGTTTGCGGTGCCGGAGATTCCGCTGCGCGCCTGGGCACGCTTGCCGGAAACCGACGACGGGCTGGAACAGGCCGCGTGTGATTACTACGGCGCTTCGCAGGTGCTGCCGGTGGCCGGTTCGCAGATGGCGATCCAATTGCTGCCGCGTTTGCGCCGCGCCGGCAAGGTCGGTGTGTTGTCGCCGTGTTATGCCGAGCACGCCGAAGCCTGGCGTCGCAGTGGTTACATCGTGCGCGAAGTGCTGGAGCAGGAAGTCGAGTTCTTTCTCGACAGCCTCGACGTGCTGGTGGTGGTCAATCCGAACAACCCCACGGGTCTGAGCCTGACCCCGGCGCGGCTGCTCGACTGGCACGCTCGGCTGGCCCAGCGTGGCGGCTGGCTGGTGGTCGATGAAGCGTTCATGGATAACACACCGCAGCTGAGTCTGGCGTCGTATACCCATCACGTTGGCCTGATCGTGTTGCGCTCGTTCGGCAAGTTTTTCGGTCTGGCCGGGGTGCGTCTGGGCTTCGTGCTGGCCGAGCGCAAGTTGCTCAGGTTGCTCGCGGAGCAGGTAGGACCCTGGGCGGTCAGCGGGCCGACGCGGGTGCTCGGTCAGGCTTGCCTGCAAGACACCGAAGCGCACACCCGGCAACGCATTCGCAGCGATGAAGCCAGTGAACGCCTCGCGTTGTTGCTGGAGCGCTATGGCTTCAAACCTCAGGGCGGTTGCGCGTTGTTTCAGTGGCTGATCACCGAGCACGCGCCTGCGCTGCACGAGTTCATGGCCCGACGCGGCATCCTCCTGCGCATCTTCACCCATAACAGCAGCCTGCGTTTTGGCCTGCCTGCCAACGCCGCTGAAGAAGCGCGTCTCGAACAGGCGCTGCAAGCCTTTGCCAAGGAATCGAAATGACCACGCTGATGGTGCAAGGCACCACGTCCGACGCCGGTAAAAGCACGCTGGTGACGGCGCTGTGCCGCTGGGCCACCCGTCAGGGCGTGGCGGTGGTGCCGTTCAAACCGCAGAACATGGCGCTCAACAGCGCGGTGACCGCCGACGGCGGCGAGATCGGCCGGGCTCAAGCGGTGCAGGCGCAAGCCGCGCATCTCGAACCGCACACCGACATGAACCCGGTGTTGCTCAAGCCCAACAGCGACACCGGCGCGCAGGTAATCATCCATGGCCGTGCGGTCACCAGCATGAACGCGGTGGCGTATCACGACTACAAAGCCATCGCCATGCAAGCGGTGCTCGCGTCGCACCAGCGACTCAGCGCGGCATATCCGCTGGTGATGGTCGAAGGCGCTGGCTCGCCGGCCGAGATCAACCTGCGTGCCGGTGACATCGCCAACATGGGCTTTGCTGAAGCGGTGGATTGCCCGGTGCTGCTGATCGCCGACATCAATCGCGGCGGCGTTTTCGCGCATCTGGTCGGCACGCTGGAGTTGCTTTCGCCGAGCGAACAGGCACGGGTCAAAGGTTTCATCATCAATCGTTTTCGCGGTGACATCGCCTTGCTCCAACCGGGCCTCGACTGGCTGGAACAGCGCACCGGCAAACCGGTGGTGGGCGTGCTGCCATACGTGATGGATCTGCATCTGGAGGCCGAGGACGGCATCGACCAGCGCCAGACCGACAAGGCCGAGCAAGTGCTGAAAGTGGTGGTGCCGGTGCTGCCGCGCATCAGCAATCACACTGACTTTGATCCGCTGCGTTTGCATCCGCAGGTCGATCTGCAATTCATCGGCTCGGGGCAGGCGATCCCTGCCGCCGACCTGATCATCCTGCCCGGCTCGAAAAGCGTGCGCAGCGACCTCGCGTATCTGCGCGCCAACGGCTGGGACGCGGCGATTAATCGGCACTTGCGCTATGGCGGCAAGTTGCTGGGGATCTGCGGCGGTCTGCAAATGCTCGGCGAGCAAGTGCACGATCCGCTGGGCCTCGAAGGCGCGCCGGGTTCCAGTGCCGGCCTCGGTTTGCTGGCGTTCGAAACCACGCTGGAAGCCGAGAAGCAGTTGCGCAATGTCCGTGGGCATCTGGCGCTGGAAAACGCCGAGGTCAGTGGCTATGAAATCCATGCGGGCGTGACGGTGGGGCCGGCGCTGGAGAACGCGGCGGTGCATCTGGATGACGGTCGTTGCGACGGCGCGCAGAGTCTGGACGGGCAGGTGTTCGGCACTTATCTGCACGGCTTGTTTGAATCACCGCAAGCCAGTGCCGCGTTGCTGCGCTGGGCCGGGTTGAGCGATGTGCAGGAGGTGGATTACCACGGCTTGCGCGAGCGCGATATCGAGCGGTTGGCGGATCTGGTAGAGCAGCATCTGGATACCGGGCTGCTGCGTCAGCTCTGCGGGATTTAGGCTGGCTGTTACGGCCTCTTCGCGAGCAGGCTCGCTCCCACTTTGGAACGCATTCCCATGTGGGAGCGGGCTTGCTCGCGAAGGGGCCGGTGCCACAATACATAAATGACAGGACATCTCCATCCTCCACAGGGGAGTGAGGTGTTTCAGCCACTGCGGTCACTGTGGGAGCGGGCTTGCCCGCGAAGAGGGCGATTGCCTCAACACATAATTTTCAGGATGTCCCCATGCTCCAACTGATCCTCGGCGGCGCCCGCTCCGGCAAAAGTCGCCTGGCGGAAAAACTCGCCAGCGACAGCCATCTGGCGGTCACTTACATCGCCACCAGCCAGCCGCTGGACGGTGAGATGAACGAACGCGTCGCCCATCACCGCGCCCGGCGTCCGGCCGAATGGGCGCTGATCGAAGAGCCGCTGCAACTGGCCCGCGTCCTGCGTGAAAACGCCAGTGCCGAGCGTTGCCTGCTGGTGGATTGCCTGACCCTGTGGCTGACCAATCTGCTGATGCTCGATGACGCCGCGCGTCTCGCCGCCGAGCGTGAAGCCCTGCTGGACTGCCTGGCGTCATTGCCGGGGGAAATCATTTTTGTCAGCAACGAGACCGGAATGGGTGTCGTGCCGCTGGGCGAATTGACTCGCCGCTACGTCGATGAAGCCGGTTGGCTGCATCAAGCTCTGGCCGAGCGTTGTCAGCGAGTCGTCCTGACCGTCGCCGGCCTGCCCCTGACCCTGAAAGGACCTGCGTTATGACTCAAGCGTGGTGGTTGAACCCGTGCCAATCCGTGAATGCCGAGATCGTTGAACAGGCGGCGGCGCGCCAACTGCAACTGACCAAACCGGCCGGCTCCCTCGGTCGCCTCGAAAGCGTGGCGGTGCAACTGGCCGGATTGCAGGGACAGATCAAGCCGACCCTTAAGCAAGTCTGGATCGCGATTTTCGCTGGTGATCACGGGGTGGTCGCGGAAGGCGTTTCGGCATTCCCGCAGGAAGTCACTGGGCAGATGTTGCTCAACTTCGTCAGCGGCGGCGCGGCGATCAGCGTGCTGGCGCGGCAGCTCGATGCACAGCTGGAAGTGGTCGATCTGGGCACCGTGACACCGACGTTGAATCTGCCGGGCGTGCGTCATCTGAACATCGGCCCTGGCACGGCGAATTTCGCCAAGGGCGCGGCGATGACCCAGGCACAGGGCGAACTTGCCTTGCAGGCCGGTCGTGACAGCGTGCTGCGCGCCAAAGCCGTTGGTACAGAGTTGTTCATCGGTGGCGAAATGGGCATCGGCAACACCACTGCCGCCAGTGCGCTGGCGTGTGCCTTGCTCGATTGCCCGGTGGTACACCTGACCGGTCCCGGTACCGGGTTGAATGCCGAGGGCGTCAGCCATAAAGCGCAAGTGATCGAGCGCGCACTGGCGCTGCACGCAGCACAGCGCGGCGATGCGCTGCAAACCCTGTTCAACCTCGGCGGGTTTGAAATCGCCGCACTGGTCGGCGCGTACCTGGCCTGTGCGCAGGAAGGCGTCGCGGTGCTGGTCGACGGCTTTATCTGCACGGTCGCCGCGTTGGTCGCGGTGCGGCTGAATCCGGCCTGCCGCGAGTGGCTGCTGTTCGGTCATCGTGGGGCCGAGCCGGGCCATCGCCATGTGCTGGAAACACTTAACGCCGAACCGTTGCTGGAGCTCGGCCTGCGTCTGGGCGAGGGCAGCGGCGCGGCATTGGCCGTGCCGCTATTGCGTCTGGCCTGTGACCTTCACGGGCAGATGGCGACGTTCGCCGAAGCCGCGGTGGCGGATCGTCCGGCATGACCTTGCGTCTGGACCTGCTGCGCCACGGTGAGACTGAGCTGGGCGGCGGTTTGCGCGGCAGTCTCGATGATGCGCTCACCGAAAAGGGCTGGGCACAGATGCGTGCCGCGGTGCTGGTGGGCGGGCCGTGGGACCGGCTGATCAGTTCGCCGCTGCAGCGTTGCGCGCGGTTCGCTGCAGAGCTGGGCGAACAACTGAATCTGCCGGTGCAGTTGGACAAGGATCTGCAGGAACTGCACTTCGGTGCCTGGGAAGGCCAGAGCGCAGCGGCGTTGATGGAGACTGATGCCGAAGCGCTGGGGCTGTTCTGGGCTGATCCCTATGCCTTCACCCCGCCGCAGGGTGAGCCGGTCAGCGATTTTGCGGCTCGCGTGCTGGGCGCGGTTGCGCGGTTGCATCAGGCCAATGCCGGTGAACGCGTTTTGTTGATCAGTCATGGCGGCGTGATGCGTCTGTTGCTGGCGCAGGCGCGAGGTTTGCCGCGTGAGCAGTTGCTCAATGTCGAAGTCGCGCATGCTTCATTGTTTTCCCTGACCGTTGAAGCCGATGGTTCGCTTAAGGAAGGTCACTGAGATGCTGCCACTGTGGATCGCCCTGCAATTTCTCAGTAGTTTGCCGATTCGTCTGCCGGGGATGCCGGAGCCGCAACAGCTCGGGCGTTCGCTGTTGTTTTATCCGCTGGTGGGGTTGCTGTTCGGAGGGATCCTCTGGGCATTCAACCTGGCGTTGGCCGGCGCACCGTTGTTGCTGCATGCGGCGCTGTTGCTGACGGTGTGGGTGCTGCTCAGCGGCGCGCTGCACCTCGACGGACTGGCCGACAGCGCCGATGCCTGGCTTGGCGGTTTCGGTGATCGCGAGCGCACGCTGACGATCATGAAGGATCCGCGCAGCGGGCCGATTGCCGTGGTGACGCTGGTGTTGGTGTTGCTGCTGAAGTTCTGCGCGTTGCTGGCGCTGGTCGAGCAGGGGGATGCGGTGATGTTGATCATCGTGCCGTTGCTGGGGCGGGCGGCGCTGCTGGGGCTGTTTCTGACCACGCCGTATGTGCGCGCGGGTGGGTTGGGGCAGGCGTTGGCTGATCATTTGCCGCGTAGAGCTGGTTGGTGGGTGCTCGGGGCGAGTGTGCTGGCGTGTTTGCTGATTGCCGGGGTGAAAGCGATTGTTGCGCTGGTTGTCGCGTTCGTCGGGTTTGTCTGGCTGCGGCGGGTGATGGTGCGGCGGTTGGGCGGGACTACGGGCGATACGGCGGGGGCGTTGCTGGAATTGCTGGAGATGGTGGTGTTGGTTGGGGTGGTGTTGGTCTGAGCCATATATGTAACCGTGCTGGCCCCTTCGCGAGCAAGCTCGCTCCCACATTTGGAATGCATTCCCCTGTGGGAGCGGGCTTGCTCGCGAAGGCGACCCGTCAGGCGCCGGAAATGTTCTTGAATCACTACATGTAACTTGATTTAACACAGTCGCGGGTATATACACGCATCATGCTTCCTTCTCAGTGTTTGTGCACCAACCTGCGTCGCGCCGCTCGTGGCGTCAGCAGGCATTACGACGGCGCTCTCGACGGCTTCGGGATCAACGTTGCCCAGTATTCTTTGCTGTGCAACCTGCAGCGTCTGGATCAACCGAGCATCTCGGAACTGGCCGAAGCCATGGGTCTGGATCGCAGCACCCTGGGGCGCAACCTGCGGGTGCTCGAAGGCGAGGGCCTGGTGGCGCTGGCCGAGGGCGAGGACATGCGCAATCGCATCGTCCGGCTCACCGAAACCGGTGCACAACGCCTCGCGGCGGCGCTGCCGGCCTGGGAAGCGGCGCAACAGCGATTGATCGATCGTCTGGGCGCCGAGAAGCGTGAAACCTTGCTGCGACTGTTGGATGAACTGGCCTGAAGGCCGGTTTTTCCGGTTTTAAGCGGGTATATACCCGCGAACGGAGAATAACAATGACATCGATGTGGCGTACGTGCGGTTGGGTGTTGCTGGGAAGTGCGCTGATTCTGGCGTTGTCATTGGGCGTGCGGCACGGCTTCGGTCTGTTCCTGTCGCCGATGAGTGCGCAGTTCGGCTGGGGGCGCGAAGTGTTTGCCTTCGCCATCGCCTTGCAGAACCTGATCTGGGGTCTGGCGCAGCCGTTCACTGGCGCCCTGGCTGACCGTTTCGGTGCGGCGAAAGTGGTGCTGGTCGGCGGCGTGCTGTATGCCGGGGGCCTGGTGTGCATGGGGCTGTCCGATTCGGCGCTGACCCTGTCGCTGAGTGCCGGTCTGTTGATCGGTATCGGTCTGTCCGGTACGTCGTTCTCGGTGATTCTCGGCGTGGTCGGTCGTGCGGTGCCGCCGGAAAAACGTAGCATGGGCATGGGCATCGCCAGTGCTGCCGGTTCGTTCGGCCAGTTTGCGATGTTGCCGGGCACGCTGGGTTTGATCGGCTGGCTCGGCTGGTCGGCGGCGCTGTTGGTACTCGGTTTGCTGGTGGCGCTGATCGTGCCGTTGGTGAGCATGCTCAAGGACAAGCCGCTGCCGGTGTTCGGTCATGAGCAGACCCTGTCTGAAGCGCTGCGCGAAG
The DNA here is from genome assembly GCF_029960145.1 of Pseudomonas sp. PS01299. Lineage (NCBI taxonomy): Bacteria > Pseudomonadati > Pseudomonadota > Gammaproteobacteria > Pseudomonadales > Pseudomonadaceae > Pseudomonas > Pseudomonas sp. PS01299. Next base: position 12,867 of record NZ_JASCPO010000054.1, read on the forward strand.
CCTGCTCGCATTCCGGGTTCTGGTTACTGGCGTTCGGATTTTTCGTCTGCGGCTTCCAAGTGGTGTTCATTGGCGTGCATCTGCCGGCCTATCTGGTTGATCAGCATCTGCCGGCAACCGTCGGCACCACAGTGCTGGCGCTGATCGGGCTGTTCAATATCTTCGGCACTTATACTGCCGGCTGGCTCGGTGGGCGCATGTCCAAGCCGCGTCTGCTGACGGCGTTGTATCTGCTGCGTGCGGTGGTGATCGTGCTGTTTCTGTGGCTGCCGGTGACGACGACCTCGGCGTACCTGTTCGGCATGGCCATGGGCTTCCTCTGGCTGTCGACGGTGCCGTTGACCAACGGCACGGTGGCGACCTTGTTTGGCGTGCGTAACCTGTCCATGCTCGGCGGTATCGTGTTCCTCTTTCATCAACTCGGCTCGTTCCTCGGCGGCTGGCTGGGTGGGGTGGTGTATGACCGTACCGGGAGTTATGACTTGATCTGGCAAGTGGCGATTCTCTTGAGCCTGCTGGCGGCTGCGCTGAACTGGCCGGTGCGCGAGCGTCCGGTGGCGCGTCTGCAACCGGCTGTCGGCGCCGTATGAAGCGTTCCTGGCCGCGAATCGCCTTCATCGCACTCGGCGCGCTGTTGCTGGCGCTGGTGTGGTGGGGCTGGCATCAGGGCGGGCTGGCGTTGATGCAGTTGGGCATGGGTGCTTGCTTGTAGGCTTGGAGGGCGAGTAACGTCGATGTCTGATAACCGCATCAAGGATGCCGACATGTTCATGCGCTGGTGTGCTGTACCCGCGTTGTTGATGGCGTTGACCGGACTGGCCCAGGCCGCTGACTGTCCGGAGGCGCTGCAAGGTTCGTTGCCCAAGTTGCGCGCCAAGGAATCCGTCGATCTGTGCCAGCGCTACGCCGGCAAGCCGCTGGTGGTGGTCAATACCGCCAGTTTCTGTGGCTTCGCCCCACAGTTCGAGGGCCTCGAAGCGCTCAATCAGCACTACAAGGCGCAAGGCCTGGAAATGCTCGGCGTACCGTCCAATGACTTCAAGCAGGAGTCCAAGGACAGCGCCGAAACCGCCAAGGTCTGCTACGCCAATTACGGCGTGACCTTCACCATGACCGAGCCGCAGAAAGTCCGTGGCGACGATGCTACTCACCTGTTCAAGGTGCTGGCCGAGCAGAGCAGCGCGCCGAAGTGGAATTTCTACAAGTACGTGATTGATCGTCAGGGCAAGGTGATCGCGAATTTCTCCAGTCTGACCAAACCGGATGATCCGGAGTTTATTGCGGCGGTTGAAAAGGCCATCGCCTCAAAACCGCTCAACTGATAACACACGCTTTTTGTGGGAGCGGGCTTGCTCGCGAAGGCTGCGGATCATTCAGCACTTGTTCTGGATGTCAGACCGCATTCGCGAGCCAGCCCGCTCCCACATTTGATCTGTGGTATTTGAATAGGCACAAAAAAGCCCCGCTTTCTGTAAAGAGAGCGGGGCTTTTCTGTGGGCGAGGGTTTAGCCTCGCCGTGCAGCATCAGAAGCGGTAAGTAGCGCCAACACCGAAACCGTTTGCCGAGTTTTCATACTTGGCATCGTAGGTCTGGCCACGATCGTTCTGGTTGTGGATCTTGACCGACTCTTCCTTCAGGTACGAGTAAGCCACGTCGATGGTCAGGTCTTCGGTCGGGCTCCAGCCGGCACCGATGCTGAAGATCGTGCGGTCGCCAGTAGGAATGCGTGGCGAACGGTCGACGTTGTTGGTCGGCGACTGATCGAAGGTCAGACCGGTACGCAGTACCCATTCCTTGTTCAGTTGGTACGAAGTACCCACGGCGTAAGCCCAGGAGTCGTGCCAGTTCTGGTCTTCGGTGATCTCGCCAAACTGACCGGCCAGCAGCGGCTGTACGCCCGAGTTTTCAACGGTGATCTTCTTCAACTGGCTCCAGCGGGTCCAGGTCGAACCGGCATAGACGTTCCAGCGGTCGTTGATCGCTTGAGTAACCGAGAAGTCCACGGATTCAGGTGTGGTGATCTTCAGCGAAGCGTCGTACTTCTGGCTGGCGCCCAGACCGACTGCAGCCAGTGCGCCGTAGTTGACCTTGGTGTTGCCTTCGAGCTTGTAGTCGACTTTCGAGTGGTAGGTCAGACCCAGGCGAGTGGTGTCGGTGGCCTGTACCAGTACGCCGATGTTGTAGCCCAGCGCGGTGTCGTCACCCTTGATCTTGACCTTGCCGTCCGGCGCCAGCTGAGTCACCGAGAGGTTGGACTCGAGGGTGCCGTCGATGCGGTTGATGGTCGGGCCGAAACCGATCGACACCACGTCGTTGAACTTGTAGCTGACGGTCGGCTGGAAGGTGATGACCTGGACTTCGGACTTGCTGCCGAAGTAACGGCCGGCAAACCCTTTTTCGTAATCGGTAATCAGGCCGAACGGCACGTACACGCCGAGGCCGAATGCCCAATGCTCGTCGATCGGTTTGACGTAGAAGCCCATAGGTACGGAGGTGAAGGGCACCATGTCGCCTTTGTTGCTGCCGCCGTTAGGGCTGGAGCTGGCGTCGCTGATATCGGTTTTGGCATCGAGGAATGCAACACCGCCGGTGACTTGTTCGCGCGTGATGCGCGACATGCCGGCAGGGTTGCCATAAACAGTGCTTGCGTCGTCGGCAGAAGAGGATCGCCCAGCGTAACCAGTGCCCATCCCGCTGATGCTGTGTTCGTTGATGGCAAAGCCAGCTGCGAAGATCTGGGTGGATGCCATGGTAACGGCGAGGCTAAGGGTGGTTTTGAGCATGACTTTTTTCATTATTAGAACTCCTGGTGATCACCGGGGCGAAAATTACCAACATTTTCGTCCCAGCGCTATAGTCCGTATGGCTTGAGTTAGAGCGGTTTTGTAGGACAATCCGACCAGATTCGCGACCTGTTGAGCGATCTTCTGAAACTCGCCAGTCAACACGCGACCTGATTCACCGGTGAAACACAGGTTTGCCAGGCGTAGGTGAAGTCGCGCAGACGACCTTGCGGCTGGAAGGTCTGACGCCAGATTCGCGCCATGCCCAGCAGATCGTCCGGGGCGGGGAGGGTGGTGTGTTGTTCTTCTACCAGCAGCCAGGCGATGGCGGTGGCGTAACGCAGGTTGACGGTCAATTCCAGGTGCGGGCCGCTCAAAAAAGCATGTTGGCTGGCGAGGCCGCGAACCAGGCTCGCACGCTCCGGATCGAGTGCCAGATAGTGATCCCAAAGGGCCTGGTGGCGGTGCTCGGCAATCCGGTAGAGGCCGTGGCCACGGCGGTCATGCAGGGCGGAACCGAGGGCGGACTGGCTGGCGGCAATGCCCAGCAGCAGGGATTCGGCAGTTGCGCAGTGGCGTCCCAGATAAATCAGTGTGGGACGGATCACATAGCGGCACAGTTCGCTGGCAGCGATACCCATAAAACCCTCGGATCTTGTAATTGGGCGGCGATACCTGAAGGGGCCTTGGCAGCGGTGGATCGACTCAGGCTCGCCGAAAGCGGATCAAGCCGCTTGAGTTGAAGTGTAGTGTCATATTCGCGACGTAAAGGCCTGTTTTTAAAATATTTCCGGCAGCGAGCCACAGGCGTTATATCCGAAGGTGCTTAGGCCTGAAGGGCTAAAAGCGAAATATCGGGCAATAAAAAACCCCGCATTTTGTGCGGGGCTTTTGCTTTTGCAGCCTTTTCGGCTCTCAGGCAATCAATGCCTGACGCGTACGATCAATAATGGCCTGCAGCGGTTCGGCGCTGGAGTATTGATCGGGGTACAGACGCTCGCTGTGGCGAGCGATCCCGTGTTCATTGACCACGGTGAAGCTGAAGCAGCCTTTGCGAGCGGCCATGATCAGGCAGTTCATTGGGGCAAAAGCGTTGGTTAGGGTGCGAATGGCATCCTGAGTCTGGATTTGAGTAGACATAGTTATTAGGTGTTCCTACAAATGACACGGATAAGAACCGTGCAACGTTAAAACGTTCCAGTAATGTCGACCACCATTGGTCGAACAAAGAACCCGACTGGAACAAAGCAGCCAGTTTGAAGCGCTGATAAGTTGGCGCGCTTGGGCTGGCAGGTAGGTACTTAGGAGGACAGGCAACACATCGAGGGCAAAGGTTCTGGGCCCGGGGTGAAGATCCTGATCAATTTGCAGGCTGGTTCGGTCAGAGTAAGTGGTCTTCGCAACACCCTTTGCATTCATTCAAAGGCAGTGTCGGCGCAAGATTTACCTGGAAACCATCGAGGGGTCGTTCCCGCTTTTTTCGGTGAAGGGCTTCTGGGAAGAAGGTTGACCGTGGGGATGTGTTCGACCGGAATTGACTTTCAGCTTGGTACTAACGCCGCGGATAGTAACGGAACGTCCTGGGCAATGCAAACCCGGCGGCAAAAAAAGATTTCGGTCGGTGGCGCGGATCACGGGGGACAGGGCTGGCCCCTTCGCGAGCAGGCTCGTTCCCACAGGAGAACGGGGCCGATTGTAGGAGCGAGCCTGCTCGCGAAGAAACCATCCGTCGCCACAAAAGCGTGCAGCCATGCCCAGCGCCAACCCGCTTATCCCCAGTCCGAGGCGCAAAACGGGCCAAAAAAGCGCATCGATATAACCGGGTAACAGGTACTTGTGCACATTAGTTGCGCAGACGGTAACCTTGCTGTCATATCAATCCTGACCCCGATGGCTGCCTGTATCAAAAGTTTAAGTCAATGAAAAATATCGTCTTTTTTTGTTGGTGAAAAAATCGTCAGTTTGACTGCGAGCCCCATTCCACAAGGCTTTGCGGAGGTTCGGGAGCGGTTGTCCACTGAGTTATCCACAGCTTCTGTGGATTGTCCCTAGCGCTTGCTCTAGGACGGGCGTGCCGGGTTTTTTTCGACTTTACCTGTACGAAAAAGAGAGTAGAGTGGCGCGCCTTCCGATCTGTCCCACAGTGTTTTATGAAGTTTCGCTCAGTATCAGACTCTGTTACCTCCGAACACCCTCGTGTTACCCCTCCCAAGCGATTTTCCGTGCGTGTGGCCGAATGGCTGCTCGACAGCCCGCGCCTGGGCGATAGCCGTAATGCCAAGCATCTGGCGGGGCGTCTGCTCAAGCAACCGGCGCGCGAAGGCGTGGTCGCCGCGCAAAGTCGTCTCGGCCAATTGATGTGCCGCGAGTGCGGCAATGCCCGTGATCGGCGCATCGGGCAGGATCTGCTGCGCCAGGCCGCCCGCGCCGGCGACCGGCGTGCACAACGGGAACTCGGTCTGCTCGAAGACTGAGCTGTCCAACGCCCCACGCCTTGGTTAACCTTCAGGCTTTATCGAATCGGCAGGAGTGGCTATGGCTATGGACTTGACCAGCGTGTTGCTGGGTCTGGCGGGCGCGGGATTGCCGCTGCTGGCGCTGGCCTGGCAACTGCAACGGCGGGCCAGTGATCGGCAAGCCGAGGTCGCCTTGCTCGAAGAGCGTCTGGCCATGGCGCAACTGGCGCAGGACGGGCTCAACGCCCAACTTGAGGCCAGCCGCGATGAAATCGTCGACCTCGGCCAGGCCAATGCCGCCAAGCAGGCGGAGCTGGCGGCCCTGCGCCGCGAAGTCGAGCTGCTGCAGATCGAGCGCGATGATGCCCGTGACGCTTCCCACGCGTGGAACATCGAGCGTGCCAACAAAGAGGCCGAATTGCGGCGTCTCGACGCACAGGCCGCGTCGCTTAACGCCGAACTGCGCGAGCAACAGGAAAGCCATCAACAACGCCTCAACGACCTGCAAGGCTCGCGCGATGAGCTGCGCGCGCAGTTCGCCGAGCTGGCGGGGAAGATCTTCGATGAGCGTGAACAGCGCTTTGCCGAAACCAGTCAACAGCGCCTCGGGCAGTTGCTCGATCCGCTGAAAGAACGCATCCAATCCTTCGAAAAACGCGTGGAAGAAAGCTATCAGGCCGAAGCCCGCGAACGCTTCTCGCTGGCCAAGGAGCTGGAGCGTCTGCAAGCGCTGAATCTGCGCCTGAGCGACGAAGCGACCAACCTGACCCGCGCCCTCAAAGGCCAGAAGACCCAAGGCAACTGGGGTGAGCTGATTCTTGAGCGGGTGCTGGAGCACGCGGGTCTGGAGAAGGGCCGCGAGTACCAGACCCAAGTCAATCTCAAGGGGCCGGACGGCGAGCGCTTCCAGCCGGATGTGATCATTTACCTGCCGGGCGACAAGCAGGTGGTGGTCGACTCCAAGGTCAGCCTCACTGCCTATCAGCAGTACGTTGCCGCCGAAGATGACACCCTCGGCCAGGTCGCGATCAAGCAGCACGTGCTGTCTCTGCGCAGCCACGTCAAGGGCCTCGCCGGCAAGGATTACAAGCGTCTGGAAGGCCTGCACAGCCTCGATTTTGTCTTGCTGTTCGTGCCGATCGAAGCGGCATTTTCCGCCGCCCTGCAAGCCGAGCCGGCGTTGTTCCAGGAAGCGTTCGACCGCAACATCGTGATCGTCAGCCCGACCACGTTGCTGGCGACGTTACGGGTGATCGACAGCCTGTGGAAGCAGGAGCGGCAAAGCCAGAACGCGCGGGAAATCGCCGAGCGTGCCGGCTGGCTGTACGACAAATTCGTGCTGTTCATTCAGGATCTGGACGAAGTCGGCAATCGCCTGCAACAGCTGGACAAGGCCTACAGCTCGGCGCGCAACAAACTCACGGAAGGGCGCGGCAACCTGGTCAGCCGCAGTGAGCAGCTCAAACTGCTCGGTGCGCGGGCCAGCAAGAGTTTGCCGGCGGATCTGCTGGAGCGGGCGATGACCGATGTCGATGGGCTGGTCGAAATCCCGGAATAACCCGAAGAGCTTCGCGAGCAGGCTCGCTCCCACAGTGAAACGCATTCCAAAGGTGTGAGCGGGCTTGCTCGCGAAGGCGTCAGTGGTAGCGCTGCAACACTCAAGTCAAACGGTTACAGCGGCACATACCGACTCAACAACGCCCGCAACGCCGCCGGTTTCACCGGTTTGGCCAGATAATCCAGCCCTGCCGCATGCACCTGCGCCACCGTCTCCGGGCGGCCATCGGCGCTGATCACCACCCCCGGCACCGGCTCGCCTAACGTGGTGCGCAGCCACGCCATCAGCTCGGTTCCGGTATCGCCGTGGTCGAGGTGATAGTCGACCAGTGCCAGTTGCGGTCGTATGCCATCGTTGAGCAACGCCGCGCATTCTTCGCGATTGCGCGCCGTCCACACCTGACAGCCCCAACGGCTCAGCAGGCTGTTCATGCCAATAAGAATGCTGTCTTCATTGTCGATGCACAGCACCTGCGCGCCGCTGAGCAACTTGCCGTTCAACTCCACCGCGGCGTTCTGCGGCAGTGATTGCGCCCGGGCCAGCGGTACGCTGACACTGAACACGCTGCCGCGCCCCGGCCACGAGCGTACGCGCAGGGTGTGGCCGAGCACGCGACATAAACCGTCGGCAATCGCCAGGCCCAGCCCAAGACCTTTTTCGGCGCGGGTCTGATGGCTATCGAGGCGCTTGAACTCCTCGAAAATCACTTGTTGTTTGTCTTCCGGAATCCCCGGTCCGCGATCCCACACTTCCAGACACAGTTCACTGCCGCGACGGCGTACGCCCAGCAGCACCGGGCCCTTGGCGTAGCGGAACGCGTTGGTGAGGAAGTTCTGCAAGATCCGTCGCAGCAGCTTGATGTCGCTGTCGATGCGCAACTGGCTGCCGCGCACACGGAACTTCAGGCCTTGTTCCTGGGCCAGCGCCTTGAATTCGGCGCCGAGCGTGTCGAACAGCTCATTGAGCGCGAACGACTTGCGATCCGGGTTGATCTTGCCGTTTTCCAGGCGGGAAATATCCAGCAGGTCGCTGATCAGGTCTTCTGCCGAACGCAGCGAACTGTCGAGGTGTTGCACCAGTTTCTGCGCCTCGCTGCTCAAGCCGTCGTCCTGATGGGAGAGGGCGGCAGAGAACAGGCGCGCGGCGTTTAGCGGCTGCATCAGGTCATGACTGACGGCGGCGAGGAAGCGGGTTTTCGACTGATTCGCGGCCTCGGCATGGCCCTTGGCTTCGGTCAGTGCGACGTTGAGCTGTGACAACTCCTGCGTACGCTCGCTGACCCGTTGTTCCAGGCCTTCGTTGGCCTCGGTCAGCGCCTGCTCGGCTTCGCGGAACGCGGTGATGTCGGTGAAACTCATGACGAAACCGCCGCCGGGCATCGGGTTGCCGATCAGCTCGATCACCCGGCCATTGGGGAACAGGCGTTCGGACGTGTGCGCGCGGCCCTGACGCATCCAGTGCAGGCGCCGGGCGACGTGGACTTCCGCTTCGCCGGGGCCGCACAGGCCGCGTTCGGCGTTGTAGCGAATGATGTCGGCAATCGGCCGGCCGACGCTGATCAAGCCGTCCGGGTAGTTGAACAGCTCCAGATAACGCCGGTTCCACGCCACCAGTTTCAGCGACTGGTCGACCACGCTGATGCCCTGGGTGATGTTCTCGATCGCGCCTTGCAGCAGGGCGCGGTTGAACTGCAGCACTTCCGAGGCTTCGTCAGCGATCCGGACGACGTCCTCCAGCTGCATTTCCCGGCCTTCAATCGCGGCTTTTACTACCGCGCGCGTCGACGAAGCGCCGAGCACACCGGCCAGCAGACGTTCGGTGTGGGCGATCCATTCGCCGTCAGCATTCTGGTTCGGGTTGAAGCCCTTGCCCTGGCGGTAAGCGAAACGAATGAAGCTCTGTCGCGCGCGCTCTTCACCGACAAAGCGTGCCGCCAGTTGCAGCAAATCATCAATCTGCACCGCGAGCATCGAGCGCGCACTCGGCCGCGCGCTGATTTCCTGACCAATGAAGCGCCCGGCCTGCCAGTGTTCCGAAACCCGCGTGCGCGACAGAACCGAGACCCAGGCGAACAAGGTGAAGTTGCCCGCCAGCGACAGCACCACGCCTTGGGTCAACGGAGTGATCGGCAGGTTCAGCGGGTTGCTGTGCAGCCACGCCAAGCCCGGGAACGTGCTCAGCGACCAGCCGAGGCTGTGGGCGGCAATCGGCAGGATCAGCGTGTAAAACCAGAGGAACGTACCGGCGGCCAGACCGGCGAACACCCCACGGCGGTTGGCCTGTTTCCAGTACAGCGCGCCGAGCATCGCCGGGGCCAGTTGGGTGACGGCGGCGAAGGCGATCTGGCCGATGGTTGCGAGGCTTGCGGTGGAGCCGAGCAAGCGGTAACTGACGTAGGCCAGCAACAGAATCAGCACGATGCTCACGCGGCGCACCGAGAGCATCCACTGACGGAACACTTCGAACGGGCGCTCGGCGTTGTTACGGCGCAGCAACCACGGCAAGAGCATGTCGTTGGAAACCATGGTCGACAGCGCTACGCTGGCCACGATCACCATGCCGGTGGCGGCCGACGCGCCGCCGATGAACGCCAGCAACGCCAGGGCCGGATGGGCCTGGGCCAGCGGCAGGCTGATCACGAACGAGTCGGGCAGTACGTGGCTCGGCAGCATCATCTGCCCGGCGAGGGCGATCGGCACCACGAACAGCGCGGCCAGCGCCAGATAAGCCGGGAACACCCACTTGGCCAGACGCAGGTCCTGCGGGTCGATGTTCTCCACCACGGTGACGTGAAACTGCCGCGGCAGGCAAATGATCGCCATCATCGCCACCCCGGTCTGCACCACCATCGATGGCCAGTTAATCGTTTCCTTCCAGTATTCCTCGAGGCGCGGCGCGAGCATCGCCTGATTGAACAGGTCGTCAAAACCGTCGTACAGCCCGTAGGTCACGAACGCGCCAACGGCAAGAAAGGCGAACAGCTTGACCAGCGATTCAAACGCAATCGCCAGCACCATGCCGCGGTGGTGCTCGGTGGCATCGAGGTTGCGCGTACCGAAGACGATGGTGAACAGCGCCAGTACCAGCGAGACGATCAGCGCGGTGTCCTGGGCGCGGGTGCCCATGGCGTCGGCCCCGGCGCCGATCAGCAGGTTCACGCCGAGCACGATGCCTTTGAGTTGCAGGGCGATGTAGGGCAGGACGCCAACCAGACAGATCAGCGCCACCACCACCGCCAGCGATTGTGATTTGCCGTAGCGCGCGGCGATGAAGTCGGCGATGGAGGTGATGTTCTCCTGTTTGCTGATCATCACCATTTTCTGCAGGACCCACGGCGCGCCCAGCAGCAACAGGATCGGCCCGAGGTAGATCGGCAGGAATGACCACAGCTGTTCGGCGGCTTGGCCGACGGCGCCGAAGAACGTCCAACTGGTGCAATAAACCGCCAGTGACAGGCTGTACACCCACGCGCGCATCCGCGGCGGCAACGGTGTGCTGCGACGGTCGCCGTAGAAGGCGATGGCGAACATGATGGCCATATAGGCCAGGGCGACGGCGGCGATCAGCCCGGTGGACAGCGACATGCAACACTCCCGACAAAAGACTCCCCGGCAGTCCTGCCCGGGCGGACAGTCTCGCATGAGTATGGCGGTTAGTCAGTGTCGACCAAGGTCGTGGCGTGGCGGGGTGTCGCAGGTTTGAGACCGGGTGGTTCTGAGGTGACTGGTCGGGCCTCTTCGCGAGCAGGCTCACTCCTACAGGTGGAACGCATTCCAATTGTAGGAGTGAGCCTGCTCGCGAAGGCGTCAGTCCTGTTTCAGCGCGATATCGATCAACCGATGCAGCTCATCCACCTCCAGCGCCGCCGCCGAAAACAGGATCCGGAACACCACCGGCGCCACCACCAGATTGATCAGATGATCAACGCTCGGCGCCGGCTCGTCAGGGTGACGCTCGATGATGGTCTGCAACTGCGCGCCAAGAATCGTCACGCAGTACCCCGGCGTGGCGCTGGCCTGCACGTCGCGCATCATGTTGCGCCCCGGCTCCGAACTCATTTCGTCCAGATATTGCTCGGCCCAGGCGCGGATATCACCGCGCAGGTCACCGGTCACCGCCGGTTCGCTGTCAGGGCGCATGCGGGCGAGGGCGACGTCGGCGAGCAACGCCGCCAGATCACCCCAGCGTCGATAGATCGTCGACGGCGTGACCCCGGCGCGCGCCGCAATTTGCGGGACAGTCACGGTGCTGCGCTCCTGTTCTTGCAGAAGCGCGCGGACTGCCGAATGAATCGACTCTTGCACCCGGGCACTGCGCCCGCCCGGGCGTAAACCTTCTTTAATAGCCATGCGCCAGACCTTAACACAAAGAATTTGCTTTAAGCCAAAGCCGAGAGCACACTCCGCAAAAGCAAAAAATTAGCTTTTGCGGAGTGTGCCCATGACCAGCCTTGCTTCCAATCGTGGCAGCCTGATTTTTCTGGCGATCACCTTACTGAGTTTTCTCGCCGCTTCCACGGCGCCGACGCCGTTGTATCACCTGTATCAGGATCAACTGCACTTCTCGGCAGCAGTGCTGACCCTTATTTTCGGCGTGTATGCGCTGAGTCTGCTGGCGGCGCTGCTGACGGTCGGATCGCTGTCCGATCACCTGGGACGTAAACCGGTGATCTTCACTGCCGTGCTGCTCAATGCGCTAGCGATGTTGCTGTTTATCAGCGCCGACAGTGTTGCCTGGCTGATCAGCGCCCGCGTATTGCAGGGTTTTGCCACCGGCATGGCCACCGCTGTTTTGAGCGCGACGCTGCTCGACACCGACCGTCAGCAAGGGCCGTTGATCAACAGCGTCGCACCGTTGCTCGGTATGGCGCTGGGCAGCATGGGCTGTGGTTTGCTGGCCGAGTTCGCCCCGGCGCCGTTGCAATTGACCTACTGGCTGCTGCTGGCGCTGTTTGTGTTGCAGGCGGTGTACGTCTGGCGTCTGCCGGAAAGCGTCACTCCACAAGCAGGGGCCTGGGCTTCGCTGCGGCCAACCCTGCATGTGCCGGTTCAGGCGCGTTCGACCTTATGGCGTGTGCTACCGCTGAACACCGCAACCTGGGCCCTCGGCGGCTTTTTTGCCTCGCTGGCGCCGTCGCTGGTGCGCACCGCCACGGGCTCGACGTCGAACCTGATCGGCGGCGCGACTGTCTCGGCGTTGACCGTGACCGGGGCGCTGATGATTTTCACTTTGCGCAATCGTCCCGCCGGCAAAGCCCTGCAAATCGGCGCCAGTCTGCTGCCTATCGGCGTGCTGCTGATTTTGCTCGGCGTGCACAGCGCCAGTCTGGCGCTGTTTTTCCTCGGCACACTGGTCGCCGGTTGCGGCTTTGGCTCGGGTTTCCTCGGCGCGGTGCGCAGCCTGGTGCCGTTGGCCCTGCCGCATGAACGGGCCGGTTTGATGTCGGCGTACTACGCGCTGAGTTATCTGGCGTTCTGTTTGCCGGCGTTGCTGGCTGGGCATTTGACTATCAGCTTTGGTTTGCTGGCGACTACTGACTGTTACGGCTTGGCATTGGTGGTTCTCTCAGTAAGCGGTCTGATTCTGATCTCGCGTCAACCTCTGGTCTCGCGCATTAACCTCAATCCTTCCGCGGGTGAATAATTGTTTGATGGCAAAACGCCTGTTCACTACCATGCGAACCATTATTCGCAGTGAAATGATTTGAGTGAACGAGAATGGATGAAATCGGCGAATTGCTGGGACGCTTGCAGAATGGCAAGGGTGGATTACGTCCTGCTGAGAAGCGCTTGCTGGATTGCTTCAAGCGGGGAGTGATTGCCACCATCACTGACGAGCTCCCCGTCTCGTCGACTGCGGAGAATGTTGTACGAGCAACTTTCCTGCGCGCTCTGATCCTGACGTATTCCAAAGGAGCATTTCTTGGGGAGAATCTTTACCTGCAAGGTGCCTTTATCGAAGGGCCACTTTTTTTAGCGGGCATTTGCGTGACCACCCCGGTCACTTTTAAGAATTGTTTGTTTGAACGGGACCTCAATGTCCGAGGCGCCAGCTTTGAACGTATGCTCAAATTTGAAGGTTGCTCGCTCAAATCTTTTTTAGGTGAACGAATTGTTGTCAATGACAGCCTGGTCTTTTCATCAACTTCTACCAATGGTCTTGTCGAACTCGGCTCGGCCCGAATTGCCGCCAGGCTGGTTTGTTTAGGTTCACAATTTGATGGTGGGGGGGAGTCGTGCCTGGATGCCTCTTTTGCCGAAATACGTACGGGTGTTTATCTTAATGGCGGCTTTTCTGCAAAGGGCTTGGTACGTTTCAGGTCTGCCGTAATTGGCGGGCAATTCAATTGCGTAAATGCAAGTTTTACTGTTGATGACGAACAGTCTCTCGACTTGGATTTTGCTTGTATCAATGGTCCTGTCTTTCTCCGGGACGGCTTTACTTCGAAAGGCACTGTTAATTTGCTGGGTGCAAGGATCTCGGGCCAGTTGAGCTGTAGGCGTTCGAAATTTTTTGCGATTGGAAATGCACATGCGATGACCGCTGAGCGCGCTTTTATCAGAGGTAACGCGCTTTTCAGTCAAGACTGTGAAATCCAGGGGCGACTGCAACTAGCTGGTTTGGAGGTCGAAGGAAATGTTGAGTTTGATGGCGCTGCCATACAGGAGCTACGAGCAAATGAGATGAGAGTGAAAGGGAGGCTCGATTTGCGCGACCTCAAGTCCGCTCCCAAGCAAATCTCGTTTTTAGGAACCAGCGTCGCGACCATCAATGACGATCTTGTTTCATGGGGAGAGCGCCCGATTCTCAATGGTTTTATCTACGACTCTGTGGATGTGCATAAACCGATGCCAGTCAGTGAGCGCATGACATGGTTGAAAAAGCAGAAAGCCTGTCTGGAAAAAGACGAGACGTCACCGATGACATTCAAAGAGCATTTTCGTCCTCAGCCCTGGCGCCAATTGCAGCAAGTACTTGAATCTACTGGCCATACCGAAGAAGCCAAAGAGGTGGGTATTGAGTATGAGCAGTGCTTGCGTGAATCTGGTCGCATTGGTCAGTCACCGAGTACCTGGTCCCCGTCTTTTCGAAAGCTTTACGCCGCCTCCGCGAAGTTCTTGCACTTTCTTTATGGTTATCTGACTGGCTTCGGCTACCGTCCGATGCTACTGCTGCCATGGTTCGCACTGGTTTGGGGATTTTGCACATTGGTCTACTGGAGTGCCGCCAGTTTCGGAGTATTTGCTCCCAGTAATCCCCTGATTTTTCAAAACGAAGCTTATGACACCTGTCGTCCGGACCGGGAGCAGGTGTGGCTCAAAAAGAGTAGTTATCGCACGCCGGCAGAGCTGCCAGATGCGTTCAAGGGATCGGGTAATTGGTATTTATGTGAGAAGCTGCGTGAAGAATATACCGGGTTCAGTCCGATCGCATTCTCACTAGATCTACTACTGCCTCTGGTTGACCTGCACCAGGAAAATGACTGGGCTCCACTGATTGAAACACCAAAAGCCAATCCGGTTTTTGAGTTTTTTAGCTTCTTTATCAGTGGCAAGCGTTGGGTCCGATTTGTGATGTGGTGCGAGATTCTTGCTGGATGGGGCTTCAGCCTGCTGTTTGTCGCTGTGGTTTCTGGTTTGGCACGTCGCAAGGAATAGGACATCGATGAAGATTATCCGCAGCAAGTCGTTCACCGCCGAGCGTGCCTGGGGTGCGCTGGACATTGCCAACATGAACGGCATCACCACGCGCCTGCACTGGACTGATCAGCCTTACAAATGGCACGTCAACGATGGTGAGGAAGTGTTTGTGGTGCTCGATGGTCAGGTGCAGATGCGCTATCGCGAACAGGGTGAAGAAAAGCAGGCGCTGCTTGAGGTCGGGGACATCTTCTACGCCTCAGTCGGTACCGAGCACGTGGCGCATCCGCAGGGCGCGGCGCGGATTCTGGTGATCGAAAGCGAAGGCAGTGTTTGACTGCTTATCTGTAAAGTAGATAACAGATAGAGAAATTACCCGTTATATAGATATTCGATTCGGTTCTACCATGGGCTCAACCTCACCTGAGGAAAGGAGTTCATGATGACTTGCCCCAACACCGCCAAACCTGGCATCAAGCCGTTCAGCCAGCTTCAGCATCCGCGTGAAGTGATCCGTCAATTCACCCCGAACTGGTTCGCCGCGACCATGGGCACCGGCGTGCTGGCCCTGGCGCTGGCGCAATTACCGGTGGCGATTCCCGGGCTGCACGCGGTGGCCGAGGGTTTGTGGCTGTTCAACATTCTGTTGTTCACCTTGTTTACCTTCGCCTATGCCGCGCGCTGGATTTTATTCTTCGATGAAGCGCGGCGGATCTTCGGTCACTCCACTGTTTCGATGTTCTTCGGCACCATTCCCATGGGTTTGGCGACCATCATCAACGGCTTTCTGCTGTTCGGTCTGCCACGCTGGGGCGAGGGCGTAATTCATCTTGCCGAAGTGCTGTGGTGGCTCGACGTGGCGATGTCGCTGGCCTGCGGTGTGTTGATCCCTTACATGATGTTTACCCGCCAGGAACACAGCATCGACCAGATGACCGCGGTCTGGCTGTTGCCGGTGGTGGCGGCGGAAGTGGCGGCGGCCAGCGGCGGCTTGCTCGCTCCGCATCTGGCTGATGCCCACGCGCAACTGGTGGTGCTGACCACCAGCTACGTGCTCTGGGCATTTTCCCTGCCGGTGGCGTTCAGCATTCTGACTATCCTGTTGCTGCGCATGGCCCTGCATAAACTGCCTCACGAAAACATGGCCGCCTCAAGCTGGCTGGCCCTCGGCCCGATCGGTACTGGTGCGTTGGGCATGTTGCTGCTGGGCGCTGATGCACCGGCGATCTTCGCCGCCAACGGCCTGCCGGGCATCGGTGAAATCGCTGCTGGCGTGGGGCTGGTCGCCGGTATCACCCTGTGGGGCTTCGGCTTGTGGTGGATGTTGATGGCGCTGCTGATCACCGCGCGTTACCTGCGTGACGGCATCCCGTTCAACCTCGGCTGGTGGGGTTTTACCTTCCCGCTGGGCGTGTATTCGCTGGCGACCCTCAAGCTCGCCAGCACGCTGAACCTGGGTTTTTTCAGCGTGGTCGGCTGCATGCTGGTGAGCCTGCTGGCGATGATGTGGCTGATCGTCGGTAAACGCACCGTGCAAGGCGCGTGGCGCGGTGAGCTGTTTGTCTCACCTTGTATTGCAGGGTTGAAGAAATATCCTGAAAAGTTTAGGTAAGGTGTGGCCTGGATCGCCGATCGAGATTCCAATAAGCAGATCCAGGCCATTCTCTACCGACCTCAGGGAAACACGGAAGATGAGTCACCCCTCACAGTTCAACCTGCTTCGCACTCGGCGCTTTCTGCCGTTTTTCATCACGCAGTCGCTGGGCGCGTTCAACGACAACGTGTTCAAGCAATCGCTGATCCTCGCCATTCTGTATCGGCTGACCATCGAAGGTGACCGTTCGATCTGGGTCAACCTGTGCGCGCTGCTGTTTATCCTGCCGTTCTTTCTGTTTTCGGCGTTGGCCGGGCAGTTCGGGGAAAAATTCGCCAAGGACGCGTTGATCCGTCTGATCAAACTCGCGGAAATCGCGATCATGGCCGTAGGATCGATCGGTTTCCTGTTCGATCACCTGTCGCTGATGCTGGTGGCGCTGTTTGCCATGGGCACGCATTCGGCGCTGTTCGGGCCGGTGAAGTATTCGATCCTGCCGCAGGCGTTGCGCGAGGATGAACTGGTCGGCGGCAACGGGCTGGTGGAGATGGGCACGTTCCTGGCGATCCTTGCCGGGACCATCGGCGCCGGCATCATCATGTCCTCGACGCACTACGCGCCGCTGGTTTCGACCGCGATTGTCGGGATTGCAGTGCTGGGATATCTCGCCAGTCGCAGCATTCCGCGCGCGGCGGCGGCATCGCCGGAAATGCGCCTGAACTGGAACATCTTCAGCCAGTCCTGGGCCACGCTGAAACTCGGTCTGGGCCAGACGCCTGCGGTGTCGCGTTCGATTGTCGGCAACTCGTGGTTCTGGTTTGTCGGGGCGATTTACCTGACGCAGATCCCGGCCTACGCCAAGGAATGGATGCACGGCGACGAAACCGTGGTGACGCTGATTCTCACGGTGTTTTCAGTAGGCATTGCGCTGGGTTCGATGCTTTGCGAGAAACTCTCCGGGCGCAAGGTCGAGATCGGTCTGGTGCCGTTCGGTTCGTTCGGCCTGACCGTGTTTGGCCTGCTGCTGTGGTGGCATTCCGGTGGAATCCCGGAAAGCGTCAACGGCCACAGCTGGACCGAAGTGCTGGGCTTTGCGCATACCTGGGCGGTGCTGGTCGACATTCTCGGCCTCGGCATTTTTGGCGGTTTCTATATCGTGCCGCTGTACGCGTTGATCCAGTCGCGCACCGCCGAGAACGAGCGGGCGCGGGTGATTGCCGCCAACAACATTCTCAACGCTCTGTTCATGGTGGTGTCGGCGATCGTTTCGATCGTGTTGCTGAGTGTGGTCAAACTGTCGATTCCGCAATTGTTCCTGGTGGTGTCGCTGCTGAACATCGGCGTCAACGCCTACATCTTCAAGATCGTCCCCGAGTTCAGCATGCGTTTCATGATCTGGCTGCTCAGCCATTCCATGTACCGCGTCGAGCACCGCAACCTCGAGGCGATCCCGGACGAGGGCGCGGCGCTGTTGGTGTGCAACCACGTGTCGTTCGTCGATGCGCTGCTGATTGGCGGCGCGGTGCGTCGGCCGATTCGCTTTGTCATGTACTACAAGATCTACAACCTGCCGGTGCTGAACTTTATCTTCCGCACGGCGGGGACGATTCCGATTGCCGGACGCAACGAAGACATCCAGATCTACGAAAAGGCCTTCACCCGGATTGCCCAGTATCTGAAGGACGGTGAGCTGGTGTGCATCTTCCCCGAAGGCAAGTTGACCACCGATGGTGAGATCAACGAGTTCAAGGGCGGCCTGACGCGGATTCTCGAAGAAACGCCGGTGCCGGTGATTCCGCTGGCGTTGCAAGGGTTGTGGGGGAGTTTCTTCAGCCGCGATCCGAACAAGGGGCTGTTCAAGCGGTTGTGGTCGCGGGTGACGTTGGTGGCGGGTTCGGCGGTCGAGGTTGAGGCGGCGCAGCCGGCGAAATTGCAGGGGTTGGTGGGAGCGTTGCGCGGGACTGTCAGGTAGTTGTCACCTGATATGGCCCTATCGCGAGCAGGCTCACTCCTACATTTGAAGCGCGTACCCCTTGTAGGAGTGAGCCTGCTCGCGATAGAGGCCAGTGGCCTAAGCGCTGACCTTGAGACCAATCAACCCGGTAATGATCAACGCCACACTGGCCAGCCGAATCAATGCCATCGACTCGCCAAACAGAATGATCCCGGCAATCACCGTGCCCACGGCACCGACTCCGGTCCAGATCGCATAAGCCGTACCCAGCGGCAATTCCTTCATTGCCAGACCCAGCAGGCCAAGGCTGATGGCCATGGCCGCAACGGTCAGGACGGTGGGGAGCGGGCGGGTGAAGCCGTCGGTGTATTTCAGGCCGACGGCCCAGCCGACTTCGAACAGGCCGGCGAAAAACAGAATGATCCAGGACATAAGAGACCTCCATCGATTGACGGGGCCGTCCCCAGATTGATAACTCGATCGAGCCGCAGGGTCGTCCCCGCGTAGCGCAACAGTCTGCCGAGCATTAATCCGGGGATCAAGTTTCCCGGTCAGTCGGCTGGCTGCTGCGCTAGCGCCTCACGGTCTTCTTTCTCGCTCATGCGCCGGAAGTACGTCGAGAGCAACGCCCCGGAAATGTTGTGCCAGACGCTGAACAACGCGCTCGGCACCGCGGCCAGCGGCGAGAAGTGCGCACTGGCCAAGGCCGCGCCCAACCCCGAGTTCTGCATGCCGACTTCCAGCGCCAGCGACTTGCGCTGCGCCAGTGGCAACTTGAACAGGCGTCCAGTGAAGTAACCCAGCAAGTAGCCGAAGCTGTTGTGCAGCATCACCACGGCCATGATCAGCAGACCGGATTCGGCGATTTTCGCCTGACTGGCGGCCACCACGGCGGTGACGATGATCACGATGCTGACCACCGACACCAGTGGCAACACGTCCACCGCGTGGCGCACCTTGTCGCCGAGCACGCGTTGCGCGACCACGCCGAGCACGATCGGCAGCAGCACCACTTGCAGAATCGACCAGAACAATTCCATGAACGAAACCGGCAACCACGCCGAAGCCAGCAGCCAGATCAGCGCCGGGGTCAGCAACGGGGCGAGCAGGGTGGTGACGGCAGCAATCGCCACCGACAGCGCCAGATCGCCGCGTGCCAGCCAGGTCATGACGTTGGAAGAGGTGCCGCTTGGGCAGCAGCCGACCAGAATCACCCCGACGGCGATTTCCGGCGGCAGGTGGAAGATCTGGCAGAGCAACCACGCCACACCGGGCATGATCACGAAATGTGCGACCACGCCCAAAGCCACGCGCCACGGATGGCGGGCGACGGCAGCGAAGTCATCGAGTTTGAGGGTCAGGCCCATGCCGAACATCACCAGTCCCAGCAGCGGCACGATCGCGCCCTTGAGACCGAGAAACCACGCCGGTTGCAGGAACGCGATCACCGCGAAAATCAGAACCCAGTAAGCGAAGGTATTGCCGACAAAGCGGCTGAGTGCAGCCAGTGCGCGCATGGCCTGTTCCTTATTATTAGTTACACCACAAAACCAATTGTGGGAGCGGGCTTGCTCGCGAAAGCGGCGGGTCAGCCAAGTTAATGTTGAATGACACACCGCTTTCGCGAGCAAGCC
>NZ_JASCPO010000055.1:0-32208 GCF_029960145.1 Pseudomonas sp. PS01299
GGCTTGCTCGCGAATGCGGTGTAGCAGTCACCGAAAATGTCGACTGATACGACGCCTTCGCGAGCAAGCCCGCTCCCACAGGGGATTTGTGGTGTGTCTCAGATTGTGGGCAGGCTGAAGGTGAACAGCGTGCCGCTCTGTGCGGTGGACGCCACATGCAAATGCCCGCCATGGGACTGGGCGATCTGGCTGGCGATATACAGCCCCAGACCGAGCCCGGCCTGGGGCGCGCTGCCGGTCGGGCGCGAGTAAGGCTGGAACAGGTGCGGCAGGATCGCCTCGGGAATATGCCCCTGATTCTTTACCGCCAGCATTAACGCGCCGTGCTCGAGCTGCGCGATGACCTCAATGTCGCCCTCCGGGTCGCCATGGGCCACGGCATTGGCCAACAGGTTCGACAGCAGTTGAGCAATTCTCGCGCGGTCACAGGGCAAGCCCTGCAAGTCGCCGATGGACGCACGAATCGTGCGCTGCGGATGCACGTTGCGAATCTCCGTCACCACTTGTTGCACGGCTTCGGTCAAATCCGCGCAGGGCTGGATATCCACCGGAATGCCTTTGCCCAACCGTCCGCGTGCAAAGTCGAGCACGTCATCCACCAACCGCGTCGCCCTTTGCGCACTGCCAAGGATATTGCGTAACCGCACCTCGATGGCCGGATCCGGATGCTTGCGCAGAAGCATTTCGGCGCCAGCGCTGATGGCGAACAACGGGTTGCGCAAGTCGTGGCCGAGAACGGCGATGAACTGTTCGCGCAACTCGGCGGTTTCGCGCTCCTGCAACAACGCGGTTTCGGTGCGCTGCGCGTTTTCCTCGGCTTCGATCTGCAACGCGAGCATCCGTGCGAACGACTCCATGGTGCTCTGGATGCTGCTCGACTTGAGTTGTGCCGGGTTCGGATCGAGGGCGCAGATGGTGCCGAAAAACCGTCCGTCAGTGCGGAACACCGGCACCGAGATATAGCTCTCGAATTTGTACAGGCGCGGGGTGTGATGATCGCGGTAGAGCGGGTCTTCGCTGGCCTTGTCGATCACCACCGAGGTGTGCGCAGCACGGATTTCGTGGCACAGCGTGGTGACCACATCCAGCTCGCCACCAACCTGCAGGCCGAAATCCAGCTGATCGAGGACGGCGCAGGCTGTCCACGAATCTTCGGTAACCCGCGCTACGGCGGCAAAGCGCAGGCCGGTCAGTTCGCGGATCACCTGAAGGATCGCCGGAACCGCGCTGATCCGTCCGATTGTCGCGATGTCTGCTGCCGCTGTCTGCCCCATGCCCATCGCTCTCGGCTGCAATCGTTTATCTGATGCTCGCCATACTAGCGGTCTGATGGCGGTTTTGGCATCCCTTCAGGCTGCATCCGCGTGATTCGCCGGGCAACGGACGCAAAAAAGCCGCACGATCGC
Source organism: Pseudomonas sp. PS01299 (assembly GCF_029960145.1). Classification (NCBI taxonomy): domain Bacteria; kingdom Pseudomonadati; phylum Pseudomonadota; class Gammaproteobacteria; order Pseudomonadales; family Pseudomonadaceae; genus Pseudomonas; species Pseudomonas sp. PS01299. The sequence continues at coordinate 1,407 of NZ_JASCPO010000055.1, forward strand.
TGATCGTGCGGCTTTGCTTTGGCGGTGTATCAGGTGTCTTGCTTGTTGCTCAGCACTTTGCCGGTGGTGGCATCGAAATCGACGTCGAACTCTTTGCCGTCGGCGGTTTTCAGCTCGACTTCGTACTCGTAACCGTTGAAGTGGTTATCCAGATCGGTGTCGGTGATGGTCGCACCCGGGTGCAGTTTCAGCGCTTCGGCGTTCATCGACTCCAGCGACTTGATCTTGCCGGATTTGACCAACTCAGGGATCTGGTCGACACGCACATCGGCTTGGGCCAGGCCAGCAGTCAGGGTCAGGGCTGCGGCGGTAAACAGGGCAGTCAAAGTTTTCATCGGGTCATTCCTTGGGTTGTTCGTTGAAGTGGGCTCAGGTTAACCACCGCAACTTAACTCACCCTTAAAACCCCACATCGCGTGCAGCGCTCTTGTAGGAGTGAGCCTGCTCGCGATGCGGACAACCCGGTCTGCTGATCAGAACCCGTTGTTCTTCAACACCTGATCAACACTGGCACTGGCCGGGCGCTTGTAGAACTTCAACAGTTCGCTGGCGCGGTTGGTGAAGATGCCATCAACGCCGGCCGCCATGACTTTCTCGAAATCCACCGGCTCATCGACGGTGTAGACGTGCACCAGCATGCCCTGATCGTGGGTGTACTGGTTCATCCACGGTTGCACCAGATCCGAATAGCTCTGGTCGCCGCCCTTGGTCAGCTTGGCCGAAGGGCCGGTGCCGATGGCGCCGTGAGCCTTGGCGAAATCCACCCATTGCTTGAATTCGGCTTCGGATTTCGGCTCCTGCTTGCCGTAGAACACGTTCTTGTCCTTCTCGCCGGACTCGGCAAAGGTCACCTTCGATTTCGGCTCGATGCTGCCTTCGCCGACCCACAGCAGCAGGATTTTCGGCACTTGCGGCATTTCCTTTTGCAGCAGTTCGAGGCTGTTCTTCTCGAAAGTCTGCAGGATCACCTTGCCTTTGCCCTGGCCGACGGCCAACTCGCTTTTCGCCAGTTTCGAACCGGCCGGGCTCAGCCAGCCGCGATCTTGCAGCTTCTCTTTGAGGTCATGCTCGATGCCCGGAAACAGCTGCGGCTCCTTGGTTTCAATGTAAAGACCCGGCTTGTGTTTCGGGTTGGCCTGGGCGATGTCGATGATTTCATCGAGGGTGAGGATTTTCAGCCCGGCGTAGGACGGACGCGCGCGATCCGGGTAAGCCTTGTTGTACCAGCTGCCGGCGTCGAGGGTTTTCAGTTCGGCCATGGTGAAGGCGGTGGCCGGGCTGTCTTTACGCTCCGGGAATTTGGTCGCGACGTCGGTGGTGCGTTGCAGGTTGTTGTCGTGCAGGGCGAACAGCACGCCGTCCTTGCTGCGCTGCAAATCCATTTCCAGGTAGTCGGCACCGAGGTCGCGGGCCAGTTTGTAGGAGGCGGCGGTGGACTCCGGTGCATCAAAGGACGCGCCACGGTGAGCGATCACGGCTGGATGCGGGATGCCATGGGCGGCGGCAAGCGCGTTGACGTCAGTCTGGGCGGCGTGGGCCTGGCCGAGACCGAGCATCAGGCTCAGCATGAGGGCGCTTTTGGTGAAAGTGGCGGGCATGTTCGAGTTCCTTTCGCAGGGCATTTTCAAAGACGTACCTTTTAACAACTGAATCGATTGGGTGCTATCGCCAGACCGACATAAACGTATTAAAAGCGATTTTTCCTGCACTTTTGTGGCGCGGTTTGCAGTACGCTTGCCCTCGGCAGACGCCCCGGCAGAGGGCGCGCCGATTTCGTTGCCCTGCGTGTAAACCATCGATGATTTTTCGTGAGGTTTACCATGCGCATCACTTCCCAACTCATCTGTCAGGCCGCCGATGACCTCAAAGGTTTCGTCGGTCTCAACCGCAAGACCGGCCAGTACATCGTGCGTTTCAGCGAAGATTCGTTCGGCATGGACGTCGCCGATGACGGCATCATTCCTGTGAATGAATTCGTCTGGGCGCCGGCCTCTGAGACGACCATGACCTTGAAGCGAGAGCTGATTCAGTTGTTGCTGGACCAGAACATCGATGACCGGATCAACATCAGTGAGCCGTTGCGGGTGTACATGAGCAAGGTTGAGGTGCCGGAGATTGTGGCGGTGCGCAGTCTGGTGCAGGGTTGAAGTTTTTGTATTGACGGTACTGGCCTCTTCGCGGGCAAGCCACGCTCCCACAGGTTTTGAGTTGTTCTGAAGATCACGCTGTACCTGTGGGAGCTGGCTTGCCAGCGATGAGGTCGGTGAGAACACCACCCAATTCAAAGCCCAAACGCGGTACCTGTGGGAGCGAGCTTGCTCGCGAAGAGGCCAGTCAGCGCGCCGTCAAAGTCACTGCCCAAATCGATACTCGCGCTCCACCCGACACACCCGGGTCTGAAACTTCGAATACCACTGCGCCCGGCCGCGCGCCTGGATCACCCGGTGCTCGGGATGCTCGCGCCAGGCCAGAATCGCCGCTTCGCTCTGCCAGTAGGAAATGGTGATCCCGACCCCGTCTTCCCCACGAATCGAATCAATGCCGAGAAACCCCGGTTGCTGGCTGACCAGTTCCATCATCCGTTCCGACGCCGCCGCATAACCGTTGTCACCCTCGGTGCGGGTCGAGGTGAAAATCACCGCGAAGCAAGGCTCGTTCGGCTTCATGGACGTCGCTCCGTACACGCTTCGACAAACGCCCGCACCAGTGGCGGAACCAGGCCCTTGACCGCGGCACGTTCCGGCTGGAACAGCGTGGCGACAAAAAACACATGGTCAGTCAATTCGATTGCGCGCAAGTCGCCCGCCGAATCTTGCCCCACGGCGCGTAGCCGATGGGTCAACAACTCTCGTTCGAACTGCGGATTCACCCCGAAGCGGCAGCGATAGCCTTCAAGAATTTCGGACGTTTCGTACGCCTTGGCGATCAACGAACCGGCGACCAGATGAATGCTGTCCACCGCCTCCACCAACGAACAGGTCAGCGGTGTGAGCACGGCTCGCGGTGAATCCGGCGATGTTTCGCCATGCTCGGCATCGGCCCAGCCCAGCACATTGCGGGAAAACTCCAGCAGCGCATGCTGAAAACCACCGCAGGTGCCGAGGAAAGGGCGCTGTTGTTCGCGGGCAAAACGGATGGCCCTGAGTGCACCGGCCTCACTTTTGTAGGGGCTGGCCGGGACGCACCAGAAGCCGTCAAAGTGATCCAGCGCAGTGTCGGCGTGGATCTGCTCGGTGGGCAGCCATTCGAATTGCACATCGCGGCCGCTCTGCTCGGCGATCATGCCGAGGGCAACGGGGATCGCCTGGTGGGCGGTGACTTGCGGATCGTGATCGCCGATCAGGGCGATGGAAATGGCGTCCATGGGATTTCCTTGATTTGAGTGAGTGATGAACCTCTGGGGGAGGGTGTGCAGTTGTCGATCACCGGGGCTCACTATAGATTGGCGTTCACGCACTCAATATTGGCGTTTCCCCAAGTGATCAATGCAGCGACGCACTATCGACTCGATTACCCGGATCTGGCGCTGATCCTTGCGTTGGTGCGCGGCGGCTCTCTGGCCCGGGCGTCGCAGCTGCTCAGGGTAGACGTGTCGACGGTGTTTCGCGCCGTACGTCGTCTGGAGTCAGCGCTGGGTCAGCAATTGTTCGAAAAGAGCCGCGCCGGTTACCTGCCAACCACCCTCGCGCAGACTCTGGCCGAGCAAGCCGAACGCGCCGAGCAGGCACTGGAAGCGGCGCGGATCGGTGTCGAGCAGGGCGGCGAAGTGGTCAGCGGCACGGTGCGCCTGACCTGCACCGACTCGGTGCTGCAAGGCCTGCTGTTGCCGGCGCTGGCGCAGTTCATGCCGAACTATCCGGCGTTGACTCTCGAGCTGAGCACCTCCAACGATTTCGCCAACCTCAACCGCCGCGATGCCGACATCGCCCTGCGCCTGACGCGTACACCGCCGGAGCACCTGGTCGGACGGCAACTGGCGAAGATTTCCTACCGGGTCTGCGCCAGTGCGCGTTATCTGCAAAACGTCGATGCGACGGATCTGGCGGCGCTGACCTGGATCGCCCCGGACGAGTTTCTGCCGGATCACCCGACCGTCGCCTGGCGCCGTCAGCAGTTGCCCGGCGTGACCCCGGCTTATCGCTGCAACAGCATGCTGTCGGTGACTGAACTGGTGCGCGGCGGACTCGGGGTGGCGGCGTTGCCGGACTTTCTCATTACCGAAGGTTTACAGGCTCTCAGCGAACCGTTGCACGGCTACGACACCGCGCTGTGGCTGCTGACCCGCCCGGACTGCCGGGCGTTGCGCTCGGTGGTCACGCTGTTCGATGAACTGGGGCAGGCGCTGCGGTTGCCGTGATCAGCGTTGCGGGTTCTGGCAGATGTGCGCATGCAGTTCGCGGGTCAGGCCTTCGATGCGTTCGGTCAGGCTCTTGGTCATTTCGGTGAGGCGGGTGTTCTGCTCCAGCAGTTCGAGCAGTTGCGCGGTGGTCTGCGCGGCCTGCGCCTGGCGCTCACTGTTGGCCACCGCCAGCGCTTCACGATGTTGTGCGTCGGCGTCCGATTGCGCCTTGTCCCGCGCGGCTTGCCGGGTTTGTGCCAGCAGGATCAACGGCGCGGCGTAGGCGGCTTGCAGGCTGAACGCCAGGTTGAGCAGGATGAACGGATAGACGTCGAACTGCGTCACGCCCAACACGTTGAGGCCGATCCACACCGCGACGATCACGGTTTGCGCACCGAGGAACAGCGGCGTGCCGAAGAATCGCGCGAAGGCCTCAGCGCGCAAGGCGAACGTGTCGTTGCCGAAGGTGGTGTTGAGGTGGGCGTGGGGGCGGTGGAAGCGCAAGTGGTCGACGGGGGCGGGCGCGGGGACGTCGGTTTTTTCTGTGGTCATGATGGGCTCGGCAGGACTTGGGACTGAAGGTCACTATAGTCCTGCATCGAGGCTTATGGCCCTTTCGCGAGCAGGCTCGCTCCTACAGGGATTGAGTCGATCACTTAACTTGTGATCAACCCAGAACCTGTGGGAGCGAGCTTGCTCGCGAAAGCCGCGACGCGGTCCAACGGCCCGACATATCGATCAGCCCGGCGCCCGCTCATTGGCAAACATGCTCACCGCCTGCACCGCTTCACTGGCGCCATCGCGGATCTGCAGAATCACGCTGCCGGCCTGATCCGCCAGTTCAACGCCTTGCGCCGCCCGCCCTCGGGTGCCTTCCATGCTCTTGATCGCCTGACGGGTTTCGCTCTGGATCAGGTTGATCATGTTGGAGATCTCCGCCGTCGAGCCGCTGGTACGCGCCGCCAGTTGCCGCACTTCGTCCGCTACTACCGCGAACCCGCGACCCTGATCACCGGCACGCGCCGCTTCAATCGCCGCGTTGAGCGCCAGCAGATTGGTCTGGTCGGCAATCGCACGGATGGTGTTGACGATCGCCGTGATCTGCTCCGAGCGTTCGCCAAGTTGCGCGATCAGCGTTGATGACTGCGCGATATCGTCAGCGATTTCGCGCATCTCACTGGCCGCCTGCTGGATCACCTGAGTGCCTTGCTCGGCGACTTTCCGGGTTTCCACCGAGATGTGATAAGCAGCGCTGGCGCTGCGCGCATCGTGCTCGTGCTGCTCGACGCGGGCGGTGACGTCCGTGGCGAATTTCACCACTTTGCACAACCGCCCGGCAGCGTCGTATACCGGGTTGTAGTTGGCCTCCAGCCACACACTCTGGCCGCGCTTGTCGACACGTTCGAACTGGCCTTGGAACAACTCACCCTGATTCAACCGCCGCCAGAAATCCTCGTAGGCGCTGCTGTTGACCAGCTCCGCCCGGCAGAACAAGCGGTGATGTTTACCCTTGAGTTCAGCGAGCGTGTAACCCATGCGCGTCAGAAAATTCTGGTTGGCGGTGAGAATGCCGCCGTTGAGGTCGAATTCGATCACCGTCATTGCCCGGTCGATCGCCTGCAGCTTGGCATTGGCCTCGCTTTCCTGCTGAACCTTGGTCGTCACGTCCATGGCGAACTTGACCACTTTGACCACGCGCCCCGACGCATCCTTGATCGGGTTGTAGTTGGCTTCCAGCCAGACCGGCTGGCCCTGGCTGTTGATCCGCTCGAAGGTACCGGACTGGAACTGGCCGTTTTTCAGGCGCGACCACAGTTCGGTGTATTGCGCGCTGCGGCCAAACTCCGCGGTGCAGAACAAACGATGCGGCTGGCCGATCACCTGTTCGGCGCGGTAACCCATGGTTTTGAGGAAGTTGTCATTGGCCTTTAACACTACGCCTTCAAGGTCGAACTCGATCACCGCCATGGAGCGATTGATCGCTTCAAGCAGGCCGTTCTGTTCGGTGATGGTGTGTTGAAGGTCGTTGAGTTCGGACTGGTGGCGTTTGAAAAACATAGGGGCAGTACCTGGAAGTAGGGAAAGACGAGGTTTGTGTCCCTGTTTCCGCGCTGGCAGAGCAAATGCTGGATGAGCATTTGCCATTGACTGCAAAGTGCCAGCATCCAGGCTGACGAGCCGATCTTATACAAACTGCTTTGAGTTGTACAAGAAATTGCGAATCAGTTTTTTCAAGGCTGAGGGCGCGGGCGTCTTCTTAGCCCGGACTGCTCAGCGCCACGCTGATGGTGTTGCGCCCCGTGTGTTTGGCGGTGTACAGCGCTTTGTCGGCGTCATCCAGCCAGGCAACCGCGTCGCTGTACGACGGCTGAAACCGGGCCAGACCGATACTCAGGCTGACGCGTAGCTCTGGCACATCCGGGTGCCGATATTGATCCATCGCCTGACGCAATCGTTCCATTTGCGCCTCGGCTTTATTGAGCGGCTGGTCGGGCAGGATCAGGCAAAACTCGTCGCCGCCATAACGACCGGCTCGTTCACCTTCGGCCAGCAGCCCTTTGAGTGCCTGGCTCAACTCGCGCAGCACGGCGTCGCCGACGATGTGCCCATAGTTGTCGTTGATGGTCTTGAAATGATCGATGTCGATCAGCGCCAGAATGTCCTGGGTGTTGTTATCTCGGCACCGGGTGAAACGCGTATGGAGCAGATCCTTCCAGGCGCCGTGATTGAGCAGCCCGGTGAGGCTGTCGGTGCGGCTCAGGTCTCTGAGTGCACGTTTGTGTTGTGCAAGTTTGATCGCCAGTTGGTAACTGACCATGCCCAGGGCCAAGGGGTACAAGGTCAGCATCGGCAGGCAGGCCCAAACCTCGATTTGCGTCATCGTCAGGCTGAACTTGAAGCCGAACAGTAAACAGCCCAGCAGTACGCCGGCCACTTGGGCCAGGGCACCGAGCAGGAACAGACGTCGTCCACCGGCGGCGACATTGTTCATGGTCATCATCGACAGGATGGTCACGGTGGTCAGCGGATTGAACTGAAAGCACGCGGTCCAGAAGCCCCCGCACAACGAGTCGTACAACAGGTTGCGGCGTTCGGCATGGTAGGGGAAGGTCGAGCGGGTCGAAATCTGGTAGGCCAGATGCGGCCAGATAAAACCGTTAAACACCAGCAGCGCCCAGAGCCAGTTCGGCATGTGCAACGGATACAGCGCGGCCGCGACGCTGAAAAAGCCGACACCCAGACCGATGATCCTGGGCAGATAAATGCGTCTGGCGAATGACAAGCCTTTGCCGCGTTGATTTTCCATGATGTCCTGCGCCAGATTCATCCTGAAATACTTTGAAGTGTTTTTTCAGGTTGACCGTTCGTCGGTCAATTGTCGGACATTGTCATTTATTCCAACGGGAATAATCAGTGTCCTTCCGAGCCATTTAATCGTAGCGGGGCGCAGGAGAGGGCCGGTTTAGAGCTGGTATCTGGCCAGAAACATCTCCATGGCCGACTCGGCCACGGCTTTTTGCGTGTCTGCATCCAGCGGCGGCAGGCCCATGGAAATCTGCGGCCAGAAACCGAACGACTTCAACAGCCCTTGCACCTGCTGCGCGGCGAATTCTGCGTTCACGGTTTTCAGCCGACCATCCGCCAGCGCAGCGCGAATCCACACCGTCAGGCCTTCTTCGCGCTCGCCCATGCGCGCCACCATGTCCTGCGCGCGCTCCGGGGAATGGATGGTGGCGGCAATCGCCACCCGTGCCAGCCCGAGAAAGTTGTCATCGGCCATCATCTGCAGTTTAGCCAGCAACATGGGCAGCAGTTGCTCGCGCAGCGGCTGATCCGCGCGATAGGCCACGGTTTGCTCGTCGGTAATCCGTGCCCAGAGTTGGTTGAGAATTTCGGCGAACAGCTCTTCCTTGCTGGGAAAGTGGTTGTACACCGTGCGCTTCGACACCCCGGCGGTGGCCGCGATTTTGTCCATGCTGGTGACCTCGAACCCGTTGGCACGGAATTCGGCAATTGCCGCCTGGATGATGGCTTCGCGTTTGCGGTCGGTGAGGCGTTGTGGAACTGTCATAAGTACGCTTCGGCAGAGAAGGGGTGGAATTACACTTGGCAGTTTACTTGTCATCACGTTTCATGCAACCTAGAAACTACACCGCCCAGTGTAATGTTGCGTTAATCCGCGCAACCTAAAAACAGACAGTTCGGCTGATGCGTGCGTGCCTTGGCCATTTATCGTCCCACCGTGAAAAACCGTGAATTGCGCGGTTTTTCTGGAGTCTCTCAGTCATGGCCAATCCAGATTTTTCTGCGGATCAAACTTCCACGCCTGAAGCCTCTCGCCAGGATCAAGGGCTGTTCCGTAACCATGCGCCGGTGCAACGCGAAGGTGGGCGCAAGATGCTGCGGATCATGTGGAACATGATTTTCAACAAGCCCCGCAATACCCGTCCCGCCGCCGCGATCCCGGTGCAACCGCTGACCCGTGAAGACCTGCTGGCAGCACCGAATCACAGCGTTTACCGCCTCGGCCACTCGACCCTGCTGCTGAAAATGCGCGACAAATTCTGGATCACTGACCCGGTCTTCGCCGAGCGTGCCTCGCCCGTGCAATGGGCCGGCCCGAAACGTTTTCACCAGCCGCCGATCAGCATCGACCAGTTGCCGCCGATCGAAGCGGTGATCCTGTCGCACAACCATTACGACCACCTCGATTACCAGGCGGTGCTGAAACTGGCAGCCAAAACCAACTATTTCCTGACCCCGCTTGGCGTCGGCGACACCCTGATCAAATGGGGCATCGACGCCAGTAAAGTTCGCCAGTACGACTGGTGGCAGGGCACCGAAATCGCCGGCATCCGCTTCGTTGCCACTCCCTCGCAGCACTTCTCCGGACGCGGCTTGTTCGACAGCAACAGCACCCTGTGGGCATCGTGGGTGATGATCGACGGCGACACGCGAATCTTTTTCAGTGGCGACAGCGGCTATTTCGACGGCTTCAAACGCATCGGCGAACAGTACGGCCCGTTCGATCTGACCCTGATGGAAACCGGCGCCTACAACGTCGAATGGCCACACGTGCACATGCAACCCGAAGAAACCCTGCAAGCGCACCTCGACCTCAAGGGCCGCTGGCTGTTTCCGATCCACAACGGCACCTTCGACCTGGCAATGCACGCCTGGCATGAACCGTTTGACCGGATTCTGGCGCTGGCCTGGGAGCGTAGTGTTTCGATTACCACGCCGCGAATGGGCGAGGCGTTTAATTTGATGCAGCCGCAGCGGGGGCACACGTGGTGGCTGAATATGGAGCAGGATGTGTCGGAAAACGCCCCAATTGCTGGTAGCGGCTACAAGTCGGGATGACTTTTCCTACTGTCGGTAGTCCAGCTGGCTGACAGCTCTTTCCTATGTCCTCGGTAGGCTTGGTCGCGAGTGAATGAATCACTCGTGATTAGCCTAAACAAGGACGATAGACATGACGCATTTCTTCAAACGTCGCGTGAATACGCTGACGAAATCCATATTGGTCGCACTGGCAGCGACAGGTGTCGCTGCCACCGCCCATTCGGCCACTGATCTTCATTACGCCAGCGTCAGTGAACTCAGCAAAATGATGGCCGACAATGAGCTCACTGCTGTTGAACTGGTTGAACACTTCCACCAGCGAATTGCCGAGCTGGACAAGCAAGGCCCTGCTATCCACGCCATCGTCGAACTGAATTCACAAGCCATCGAAATAGCTACCGAGCTGGATAATGAGCGTAACGAGGGACAGTCGCGTGGCCCGTTGCATGGTATTCCGGTACTGCTCAAAGACAATTTTGATACCGCCGACAGCCTGCAAACCAGCGCCGGCTCCTTGGCCATGGTCGGCCAGCCGGCAGCCAACGATGCTTTTGTGGTTAAACAGCTGCGGGATGCCGGCGCGATTATTCTGGGTAAAGCCAACATGAGTGAATGGGCTTATGTGCGGGAAATGGGTTTGCCCCATGGTTGGAGCGGACGTGGTGGGCAAGGGAAAAACCCACATGCACTGAGCGAGGAAATCTGCGGTTCCAGTTCTGGATCGGCCGCTGCCGTGGCTGCCGGTTTCGCGCCGATCTCCTTGGGCACGGAAACCAACGGTTCGATCACTTGCCCGGCATCGGCCAATGGCGTAATCGGCGTCAAACCCACCCTGGGTCTGTTCAGTCGCACCGGGGTGGTGCCAATCACCCGTCTGCAAGACACCCCAGGCACTTTGACACGTACTGTCCGTGACGCGGCGATGATGTTCAACGTGTTGCAAGGCACGGATGCGGAAGACTCCGCGACATCGATCGCCCCGACAGGAATCGACTACACAGCGCTGCTGGCAAACGATGCCCTGCAAGGCAAGCGTATCGGTTATCCCGCCGCTTACGAGGGAACGGGCGGCGTGGTCCTGACTCCCGGAGTGGAGTTTCAGAAGGCAATGATCACACTCGAGAAACAAGGTGCGACGCTCGTGCCAGTGACCGTTCGTTTACCTGATATCGATAATTTCGTACCCGGTCTGATGGGCGCGATGAAATACGAATTGCCTGAATATCTCGTCAGCCGTTCCGGTCTGCCGATCCAGTCGTTGCAGGACCTGATCGACTTCAATCAGCTCAATCCCGGCAAGGAGGGCTATGGGCAGGCCACGCTCGAAGCGATGAATGCGCTGGACATGACTCACGAACAGGCCAGCGGATTGATCTTGAGCATCAGCAAAAACTTCAAGGACGCCATTGACGAGCAACTGCGCGAACACAACCTCGACGCAATGGTTGCCGAAGCGGATGGTTACTCGCAATTTTCTGCCGCAGTGGCTGGTTATCCGGCGGTAACCCTGCCATCGGGCATGAGCGCTAACGGTATACCCACGTCCGTGTTCTTTTTCGGCAAAGCATGGAGCGAGCCGCAATTGTTCGCCATGGCCTACAGCTATGAACAAGCCTCGGCCGAGCTGCGGCACCCTGCGTTCAAGTAATCATTCCACCTAAGCAAAATCCCCACGCTCTGCAACGTTCTGCTGCATGGCCTGGGGATTCAATTTGCGACCCGGCGCAAACCCGGGAAAGAACACCAACCCCTGTGCCTCAAACCGATAAGCCAACGCCAGCCGCGTCGCATCCGCCACGTCCTGCTGCGCTTCAAACCGCTGGATATCATCCACCGCAACCTCCGCCTCGCGCGACAGTTGTTCCACGCTCCAGCCCAGCATCGCTCGGGCCTGGACGCAGTGCGTCGGGGTGAACTGGAAAAGGGCAATGCGTTCGAGGATGTGGTTCATCGCAAGAGAGGCCATGGTGTGCTCCGGGCTCAAGAGTGCTGATTGAAAATGTACTGTGTTTTTGTACAGTTGTTTTCGGCCGGGATCAAACGCATTTTTTGATTTGCCCTAGTTCGCCGCCTCCAACCAGACGGACGGTGCCTGTCCGAGGATGCGCCGGAACATCGTCGAGAACGCCGCCGGGCTCTCATAACCGAAGTCCAGGGCGATCCGCGTCACCGCTTCACCGGCCGCCAGCCGCGCCAGCGCCAGCACCACGCAGGCCTGTTGCCGCCATTGGCTGAAGCTCAACCCGGTCTGCTGCCGAAACAGTCTGTTGAAGGTGCGCAAGCTTATGTGCAACTGCTCGGCCCAGTGTTGCGGCGACTGATGAGCGTTGGGTTGATGCAGAAAGGTCTGACACAAAGCCAGGAGCTTTCCGTCAGTCGGCAACGGAATGTGCAAGGGCAGGGGCGCACTCCGCGCCAGTTCATGCAGCAACAGCTCGATCAACACACCGTCTCGACCGTCGAGGTCATAGGTCAGCGGTGCCTCCACAGCCTCCATCAGCAAGTGCCGCATCAACGCCGAAACGCTGATCACCTGGCAGCGCTGGCCCAAGTCCACCGCCCCCGGCTCGATGTACAGACTGCGCGTACTCACGCCGAGCATCAGCACCTCATGCGCCACTCCCGGCGGAATCCACACCGCCCGTTGCGGCGGCACTACCCAGTTGCCGTCATGAGTACGAACCTGCATCACCCCAGTCGCGCCGTACAGCAATTGCGCCCGCCGATGCATATGAAATGGCAACAGATGGCCGTGGGAATAATCCGTACCGATCGCCACCACCGGGCGCGGCGTGTCATCCAACTGACTGATCGAAATATTGCGCATCGAGGGCGTCCCGGTGATTGGCGTAAACGCAAACATTATTGGCTGAGTTGCTGAAGCAGGCCAAGCTGCGTCGCTCTATCGTCGACCGCTCGCCACCACCGGAAGACGCGCCATGTTCTACCTACTGCTGACTCTCTTCGGCTGCCTGACCGGCGTCACCGCCGTCCTGTTCGGCTTCGGCGGCGGCTTCGTCGTCGTGCCGTTGCTCTATCGCATGCTCAGCGCCAGCCACGGCGCCGACAACCCCATCGGCCAATCGGCCATGCACATCGCCATCGCCACCTCGACCTGCGTGATGATCGTCAACGCCTTGATCGCCACCGACAAACACCGCCGCGCCGGGAACCTGATCCGCCAATACCTGTGGCCGCTCGGCGGCTTCATCGCCCTCGGCGCGATCATCGGCGCGATCGCCGCGGTGTGGGTCAGCGGCGAGGTCATTCGCTACGCCTTCATTGCCTACCTCGGCGTGACCATCATCGACTGCCTATTGAGGCGCGGCTTCCTCACCCGCAGCGAAGGCGTCATTCCACGCCGTTTGGATCGCAAGGAAATATCCGCCGGCGGTGTAGGCATCGGCGCCATCGCCACGTTTCTCGGCGTAGGAGGAAGCGTTATGACTGTGCCGCTCCTGCGCCGCTGCGGACTGAGCATGTCCCAGGCCACGTCCATGGCCAATCCGCTGAGCGTGCCGGTGGCAGTGGCCGGGACGCTGACCTACATGGCACTGGCCGGATTCAGCGCGACGGATCTGGGCGCGTGGTTTGTCGGGTATGTGGATTTGCTGGCGTTTGTGGTGCTGACACTGGGCTCGTTGGTCGGGATTCGAATGGCCACGCCGTGGATCGGGCGGATACCGGACCGGGTGCATGCGTGGGTGTACATCGCACTGCTGATCGTCGTCATGCTGGGCATGCTGCTCAAGTAGAGCCTCGATTCCTGCGCGCATCCTCTGCATACTCCGCAGCCTCATTCATTCAGGGATCGATCCATGCTCAAGGGACTGCTGCGCCTGGCGCCATACGCTGCGGCGCTGTTCACACTGATTTCCACTGCCCATGCCGAAGATGGCCGGCGCGTGTTCACCGGTACGCTGGGCAAGATGCCGATTGTGCTGGAGCTCAACACCACGCAGCAGGACGAAGTCACCGGTCGCTACTTCTATGAGAAGTATCACCGCGACCTGGAACTCAGCGGCTCGCTGCAGGGCAGCACGTTGAACCTAATTGAAGGCAACAACCGCTATGGCGACGACAAACCGCTGCCAACCCTGAAGCTGAAAACCACCGCCAACGGTTGGCAGGGCGAATGGCAAAACCCCAAGGGCAAGAAGCTGCCGGTGCAACTGACCGAAGCCCAACTTCCCGCGCCGAGCGCAACTACGCTGCCCTTTATTGCCACTTTGCCGAAGAGCGATCCCTACGAGTATTTGCGCTTGCAGGGACTCAAACTCAAACCGGAGAAGAAAGAAAACTTCATGGGCTACGACCTGCAATGGTGGACGGAGCCTGAGTCGAAGATTTCGCTGTTCAGTGTCGAGTCTGGCTATACGAAAGAAGAGCAGCAGCGGATTAATAACCACCTGCTCGGACGGCTCTGGACTGAAGTCATCGACTATCACCGCTGCATGATGGATGGCGGGGAATACGCCGAGTTCGATCAAGGAGCTGCCCCGGAGTTTCTCTCGCCCGACGTGGTCAGCCTGGACATCTCCACTGGTTACAGCTGCGGCGGCGCCCACCCGGACTTCGGTAGTTCGCCGATCAACCTGGACGTCCACACCGGCGAATTGTTGAAACTAAAAGATGTGCTGTGGATCGGTGAACCGAATAGCGCAGCCACCGAATACGATCAGATGAAAGTCATGGCGCCGTGGCTGGTCAAACAGTTCACCACGCTGTACCCCGAAGAAATGAAGAAGCCTGCCGAAGACGACGGCAGTTGCGATTACACCGATGAAAGTGTCTGGGGTTATTCCAACTGGCACTTCACGCCGAAGGGGATTTACCTGGGTGCTTACTTCGCCCGTTACCAACGTAATTGCGATAACCCCGACTGGTCGGTGCTGCCTTACTCGCTGGTCAACCAGCACCGTGGCGAAGCCAAACTGCAATTGCCCAAAGGCTGACCGTCACGCCAGTCCCGGCGCTTCCCGCACAATGAAGTGATCCAGGTTCTCGATGTTGGCACTGAACACCCCGAACGTCTGTTCGGGGTTCTTCTTGCTCGGCACCTGCTTCAACTCCGGCGTCACGCCATAGAAGAAACAGAACAACTCCTTGTCGCTATCGATCGCGTGCTTGATCTCTTCCAGAAACGCCTTGCGCTTGCGGTAGTTGTCGATCAACTTCTTGCTCAAGTACACGTTCACCGAATACGGCTTCTTCTTCGCCTCATCCGCCTTCTTGAACCAGACCTTCTGCTCGAAATCGATGCGAAAACTCTGGGTGTAATCCTTGATCTCCTTGATCTTGCCCCAGTAAATCAGCCCCTTGTTGTCCGTCAGATACTCGATCTTCTTGAAGAACGATCCATAAGGCGCCGTGTGCTCGCCGATCTTCAACGGCATGCGCTTGAGCAATTCCTTGTCGGCGAAGTTCGACACAAAACACTCCACCGGATGCGCGAACACACTGGTCTTGTCCGGCGCCGTCTCACGCCCCGACGACTCCTTGGAACTCACCTGCGCCACCCGCACCGGATCATCCCGCAACACATCCGCCGCCCCCGCCGGCGCAGCAGGCTTGCGCACATATTCACGCCGGGTCAGCAACAGCTCTGATGGGAAATGTTCCTCACGCCCGTCATCCACCTCGCCATCCGCCGTATCAACGCCCGACGCCGACGCCTTCAAACTCACATACGGACAGCCCGCGACGTGCTGCGTAGTGGGCAGATTCTTGAAGTGCGGCGTGCGCACGTAATTCACGTTCTTCGCGTTAAACGTGCCCAACTCGTTGGAGGCATCAAACGCCGAACGACAGGCATCGTTGGGGCACTGGAAGTGTTCCTTCGCAGAATCGAACGCCACCGTCTCATCGAAATTGAGATCGCGAACGTCATAGATCGACAACTTGTCGTCGAGGCTGAGGCAGTAGGCGAGATCGAATTTCATGGCGGGGCTCGGATCCTTGAGTGGGGGAGGGGTATTAATAGCGGGAGGCGGCGCGGGTTACCAGCGATAAATGGCAGCATAAATTTCTTGGAAATATCACCGGTAACCGGCACATTTGAGGTTTAAAAAATTGAACGTTGAGCCGGAATTATTGTTAGAAATGAGCAAGGAATGAAGAAACTAGAAAGCTATTGAGGCCTAAGGGGGCTTAGGGCATCATTTTCTATGGGCTGGGTCACTGTTGATGAGCTGGCAATAATAAATGTAAAAATAGAAATTTTCCGAATTTTAATCGCGAAGATTAAATCTTTCCAGGGAACAGAATTTATGGACTCTCCAAGTAAACTAAAAGATAGAATTTGCAAATGTTTTGATTATAAGAAGACAATACAATGCCAAAAAATAACGATTAATAGATCGGATTTAAAACTCTATATTAAGGAGTATGATGAGGTTCAAGATGCAAAAAGATCGTGGCATTTGCCGTTGACGGTATTGATTTCACTTTTTATAGCGCTAGCAACCACTAATTTTCAGCCTAGCGTAAGCATACCGTTTTTAGATTTTAACTTAAGTATGCCCGATGGGATGAGAACGGTGTTATGGGCCGCGACCATTGTATTTTCTGTTTGGACGGCAGTGGCAATTGTGCGGGCACTTCGATCTGAAAGCCCATTTGAGCTTCTTTTAAAGAAGATAGATAAATCTATTTTAAATAGGCCTGATAGGACTTCGGTTTTCGTTATAAAGAGAGAGGTTGATGGTGAGGTGAAACTTCTTGTGGAAAAAAAAGCTTCCTGGTCGTGCTATTTTTTACCCTATGTAAAGCAGGCGGCGTTAACTGAATATGTAAGTAGTCAGAAATCAGGTACTACTAAATCCTTAGGTGATAAGCTAGGAGTTGATGCAGCAAATATCAAAATTGACTTGCTGCAAGAGTTTAACTTTAAATCCGAAAAATTTGATCCGCCGCAAAATGTGGTGAAGGAGTACCATTTTGAAATTTTCCATGTGAAGATTTTTAAACAATTATTGCCGGACGGGAGTTTCACTGTTGGGGATAGGAACTACGAGTGGAGGACGTTGAACGAGCTAGAAAGTGATGTGAGCACCAAGAGAAATAACAAAGACATCATGAATCAATTGCGTGATAATTATAATGATTTGGTTTTGAATGTCGGATGTCATGATGCCTAATCGACGCCTAGATATAATATGGAATATCAGTCTCGTTTGTCCGTGGGATTGCAAGTTTTGCTGCACTGATGCAGTTCATGTTTCATCGAGAAACAATAATATAATCGTGAGGGAGAATTCTCTAAAGAATATTGCTGTTGTTGAAAGAGGCTTGGAGTCCGGATTTAAAGTTAAATATAAGGATGTCAATCCTACCAAATATGATTTGGCGCTTATCAGTCGACAGCTGGCTGGTAAAGAACCTTCGTATGAGCAAAAAATAAGAATACTGAACAATTTGAAGGGGTACGATGTAAAAATTGACTTCGCCGGTGGCGATCCACTTGCTTGTCATGAAAATTACTTAGTAATAAAGGCAGCCTCAAAAATTTTTGGGAAAGAATCAATATCAATAACATCCACAGGTGCTTTCGTAAAAAAATATGGTGTGCAAGAGATTTCGAGCTTTATTGGCGAATATGAATTTACTTACGATGAACCAGCAGATAGCCCGCAGGATTCTAGGCCAGTGGGATATAATTCGAGCAATCTTAAAATTGCCAGAAAATTTTCGTCACTTGGTGTTCGTACAAAAGCACAGTTGCCAATACACTTCGGCAACATATCGAATAATAAGGTGGAGCAGATATATTCTGATCTTTGTGAAGCTGGAATTAGCGAGATTTTGTTAATGCGCACGTTTCCCGTGGGGAGAGGTGAGGAATACTTGCGCGAAAATTCCTTAACTAAAGCGGAACTAGTTGGCGCTATTAAGTGCTTTAAAGCGGTTGAGAATAAGACAAAAACTAAGGTTCGGCTTCAATGTGCTTTGAAACATTTATTTGAGTATGATGCCGGTCACAATCCATGCGATCTTATGCATGAATCATTCGGCATAAATTTTATGGGAGACCTTCTACTTAGCGCATGGGCAAATAACGCAAAGGGATTGCCTTTGAGCGAGGATTTTGTATTGGGGAATTTGTGTATTCAAAGTTTTGCAGAGATCTCCGAAACTAACAAATTCCAGCGGTATAAGAAGCGCCTTGACGAGAACTTTGGCCATTGCAAGATATTTTCATATGTTGCCTCTACTGAAAAAAATGAAGATAGTATTTTCCAGAAGAATGACCCGCTATATGCAAGGGTGTAATCATGTTGGAATGACAGGTTTGAGATTTCGCCATAGCCTAATTGATGTTCGTTTTCTATGTCCCGCTTGCTATGCAAGCGAGAGTGGGTTGCTTTGTTTTTTATGATGCTGATTGCGGTGCTTATTCGCGCTTTAATCTTTGTATTTTTTTATAAAGAGAGTTTGTAAACTGCTCCCGGTCACTTGAATGGTGGCAGCGTCGATGACAGTTCGGGCACAGCGCTACGGTGTTGGTTTTAAAGTCCGTCCCGTTATCCGCCAAATGCTTAACGTGGTGAACCTCAAGGTAAGGTTCTCCATTCATTTCAAACGGACCTGGTTGTCCACATCCCTCACAGATACCCTTGGCGTTGAACAGAATCCAATCTTTGACTTTGGATATGCGGGCGTAGGTTTTGGTTGTCCTGACGATTTGCTGAGGTATCTGCACACCCTCTGGCTCACTTACGAAATCACGTTGTTTCGCTCGTTGTACATTTCGAAGTGATGATTCTTCTTGCGTGGAAGGTGTACCGGAATCAAGCGTAATGAGGCCTTTCGATTCTACGATTTTGATCAGGCGCGCAGTAATCCCTGAACCGAGATTCACCTTTGGTTTGTAGCTAGAGATCGTTTTCAGCCCAAGATCTTCGAACAGAGCGGTAATGTTCTGCAGTCGATAGTCAATCGACTTGGTGTTTCGTCCGGCGAGTACGCCGTTCTGCAGACGCTTGTGCTCCAAGGACTTGTTAAATTTTTGATCATTTGGGTAGCGAGCCTGAATATCGAGATAGCCATCAACCGAAGCTTCAAGCTCCTCATCCGTCCAGCCACTATTTTCCTTTTCCGTATCCATAAAATCGCCGAGGGTTGAAAACCCTCGGACGATACTGAGCGGCCATCACGGTTGTCTAGGAAAATTCCTACAGAGATTTGCGACAATTCTCGCAAGTGATCTCACAAGCAGCACCTAACTGATCAGATGCTTCGACTGAAATACCTCTGCAGCCTTCCGCCACCAAGACTTCGGGGCAGTCGCTCGCTGCTGTGTCTGATCCTGCAACAGGTACGGCATATCTCGTAGCCGAATCCAGCATCCTGCCAATGCAACAGACTCACTGACATCTCAGGCCATTTCAAAAAACTCAGCATGGGTAGATCTGGATTTTCCGAGGACGCAGCATCGCGTAAGGCTGGAACCACCTGATGGGTCAGCCATTCGCGCAATAGTCGATTCCCTGGCACATAGTGATACACCAACAGCGCATACACCGCGGACTCACTGAGCATCAGTTGCTTGTCAGGTTGGCGGTGATACTCAATCCACAGAAAACGATGCTGATCCTTGTCCAGTTTGCTGACCATACGATCACTAAGATGGACGCCCATCAAACGACCAATATCGCGTGCGCAAAACCAAGGCTGGCCTTCAAGGAGTAGGGCGTGGAGAGAGAGCTTGTGCAGAGTGAAGACAGTCGAACTGTGAGATTCAGACATGGAAGGCCTCCATTGCTGGAAGCATGTAGATGATGTTGAGGTTGAAGCTGATTTCCTTCGTGCCGAAGGAGACATTTTTAGGCATATCCATTTACCTCTGTGTGATGTCAGCTTTCTTAAGGCTGGGTGCCGGGAGCTAAGAAACCCCACACAGAGGGCCGGACATATTCCCCTTTCGGGTCTTTTATTCGCCCACTCCCGGCATAACAGAGTTTTTGATGCGCACGGGGAAACCGTAGGCACAAAAAAGCCGCGACTGTCGGGTGCGGTGAGTCCGCTGTGTGAGGTGTTTCTTAGGCACCTAAATTTGAGGGTAAAAGCTCTCCGTGTGACGGTCAAGTAGTCCACGGATAATTATTACGTAGGATAATTCGGTACCTGTGTATTGTTATGCGTTTTGTATTCAGCAGGAAACTTTGGTAAGTTTTGCCAGGTACAGCAACTCTTCTACAATTGCTCGGTATTCTAGTTTCAGGTTTCTGATATCGTCACGTCGACAGTTGTATTTAATTCGGTGCGCTGAAAGATTGCCGAGCTCTCTAAAAGTGTCGATTTCTTTCTTTGCTGCGGGTGAGAGCTTGATTTCTGGCTTTGATTTTATTTTATTAATGAGTGTTTTTAGGTTTTGGTAATTACCTTCCTCGTCTTTTATTTGGTCAGGTATGTTTTCAGCTTCAAAGCACTGAATAATCAAAATTTCAAGTAGGCGTCGCATCATTAATGAGCAAGCATCGAATAGGTTGTTTTCGTAGGCAGAGTTTATCTGTTGCGCGATTTTTATTAGATATTGACGTTTTGATTCGTGTAAAAGGATTTCTGGTAGCAGAGAATCGTCCGAATTTATTTCTTCTGAGTCTGAAAGCTCTGGAAATTTTGTTTTTAAATTAGAATATTTTTTTTGTGAGAGTCGAAAAAGATCTGGTTTGGTGCCACGAATAAAATCACTGGAGCGTAATATTTTATCTTTCAAGCGACTTGCATTGGGTCTCGCAAAACCCAGCCCCACAAGCATTGCACTCATGTCTTGGATTGCGAACTCAGGTTGATCCTTGTTCTCGGTAAAATAAAAAGCCAAATAGCTAACCTTTTCCAATTCGGTCAGCTCGATAAGTTTGGCGTTACTTGAAAATACATCGACTTTCAAGATGTTTTCCTTTGTTAGCCGCTAATTTTCTCTAAAATTTCTTCTGCTCGTTCCACCCCTGGTAAGGTGAGCTTGCACGTTTTAGCAGACGAGTTTTTTTTGCCGTCGACCAGTATAAGCTCTTTAGCACCTTGAATTTGGCTGGAGAAGTTTGAAGAGTCTAAGCACCCCTGCTCTTGACAAAGTGCTCTGATTTCTTGAATGGAAACTTCATTTACGCCAACGGATTTTTTGCCCCAAAGATATACGAGTGCAGTGGTTATTGTTTTCTGTGCATTGTTCGAACCAGGCATTTTTTTTATGATTCGTACGCTTTGATCTTCAATGTGCAAGATGCGCTGGAAGGTTTTCTTTTCGTAAGAGAGTTGCGGTTCGTTTGCACTTAGCTCAAGAGTGTGAGCTGCTTGGCTTGGGGAGAGGGGTATCTGTTGCTCAGTACGAGATTTTGTATGAAGAGTCGCTAAAATAATTTCTTTAAAGTTTTCGATTTGCTGGGAAACGAAGCTTTCAGAACCTGAAATTTCAAATGTGCCGTCGTTTAGAGACAATTGAATTTTAGCATTAGTGTTTTCCATTCCACTCTCCTAAAAAGCCCCGCATGAAGCGGGGCTGATTTTTAATTTTTATTTTCGCTGGCTAAGAGATAAATCAATCCCAGCTCAACGCCCCACCAGTCTGGTACTCAATAACCCGAGTCTCAAAGAAATTCTTCTCTTTCTTCAAGTCCATAATCTCGCTCATCCAAGGGAACGGGTTAGTCGTCCCTGGATATTCCTCTTTCAAACCAATCTGCGACAGACGACGGTTAGCGATGAACTTGAGGTAGTCCTCCATCATCGCCGCGTTCATGCCCAGTACGCCGCGAGGCATGGTGTCGCGGGCGTATTCGATTTCCAGCTGCGTACCCTGCAGGATCATCTGGGTCGCTTCTTCCTTCATTTCGGCGTCCCACAGGTGTGGGTTTTCGATTTTGATCTGGTTGATCACGTCGATGCCGAAGTTCAGGTGCATGGATTCGTCGCGCAGGATGTACTGGAACTGCTCGGCGACGCCGGTCATTTTGTTGCGGCGGCCCATGGAGAGGATCTGGGTGAAGCCGCAGTAGAAGAAGATGCCTTCCAGAACGCAGTAGTAGGCGATCAGGTTGCGCAGCAGTTCTTTGTCGGTGTCCGGGGTGCCGGTTTCGAACTTCGGATCGGAGATCGAACGGGTGTATTTCAGGCCCCAGGCTGCCTTTTTGGCGACCGACGGGATCTCGTGGTACATGTTGAAGATCTCGCCTTCATCCATGGCCAGCGATTCGATGCAGTACTGGTAGGCGTGGGTGTGGATCGCCTCTTCGAACGCTTGGCGCAGGATGTACTGGCGGCATTCCGGGTTGGTGATCAGGCGGTACACGGCCAGGACCAGGTTGTTGGCAACCAGGGAGTCGGCGGTGGAGAAGAAGCCGAGGTTGCGCATCACGATGCGGCGCTCGTCGTCGGTTAGGCCTTCCGGGTTTTTCCAGAGGGCGATGTCGGCGGTCATGTTGACTTCTTGCGGCATCCAGTGGTTTGCGCAGCCGTCCAGGTATTTCTGCCAGGCCCAGTCGTACTTGAAGGGTACGAGTTGGTTGAGGTCGGCGCGGCAGTTGATCATGCGCTTTTCGTCAACGGCGACACGGGCGGAGGCGCCTTCGAGTTCGGCGAGGCCTTCGGCGACGTCGAGGGAATCCAGTGCGGCCTTGGCGCGGGCCACGGCGGCCGAGTCGTCGGCGGTCACGGCGCGGGCTTCCAGCGCTGCTGCACCGCCGGCGCTGTCGAGGCGGTCCATGTTGGCTTCAGTAGCGTGGCCGGCGTTGGCGCCTTTCACGGTTGCTACTTCACTGTCTTCTTTGTCGAATTCGTCCCAGCTCAGCATGACGTGTCGTCTCCTGCGTGAGGGCCTGTCGCCCCGTGTGAAACCTGATTGGTTGGTTTTTCACACGGTCGTACAGACCGCGTTGGATCTTAAGGAATCGTTTTTTGCGGCAGCCAAGGCAGGCAATAAAACAGAATTTTGTACGGGTTTCCGAGAGCCTCTGACGGGCGCAGATCAGCGTTGACGCTGCTGCGGGGCTTCAGAATGGCTTTTGCTCCCTGTAAGGGAATATTGCTGACCCGATTAGGGCGGCATTATAGGGAAAAAAACGCGGGCGTGGGGGAGGGCGAAACACCGCAGGGCGTTCGATTGGCCGGGTGATTTCGATCGGAGCGAGGGTTTACAGGGCTTTCGCTGGGATTGGCCGGCGAGAATTTTTTTTCATTAATTTTTTTGCGAGGCTTCGGTTGCTCAAGAAATGAGCAAAAAACCGGGTTTTTCACTATATCTTGTGTTTTGCAAGCCTTTTGAGCGACTCCAGACACAACTGAGCCCGACCGAAGCCGGGCTGGAATCGACCCTCAAATGAGGCGCTGAGCGGTCCGATTCGGTGCAGTCTCAATCATCAATTGGTGCAGCCGTTGCCCATGACGCTGTAACGCAGGATGTGGCGCTGACCCTTGGAGTCGTCGTACTCCATTTTGGCCGGTACCACTTCGCAGACATTCGGCACTTCGCTCATCGATACAACTTTGGCGATGTCCAGGTGAGTGGAGTAAGTGTATTCCTCGATCACCGGTTGTTGCTGTGCGACATCAGTCGGGACCTCGTCTGCCATGGCGGTTGCGCACAGACTGCTGAGGGCCAGAACCAATAAAGCTTTCATTTCAGATTTACCTTTTTGAGGTCGAGTGGGGTCACGCAACCTTTTTAGGGTTGCGTGTGGAACTTCATCATTTGCAGTTATTACTTGAGAGCTGGATTAACGGCCTTCGTGGGGGCTGTAACGTTGTTAATCGCGTTTGCCTTGTCGGCGAGGTGGATTTTAGGGAGGAGGGGTGGGGGTAAACAGGTGGGGTTTTGATAAACACTTTTGGCAGATTTGGTAACAATCGGTCGAAATTGCCTGGGGCCAGGTTTGCCGGTGATGTGTTTTGCCTGAATAACCGAGTCGCCTGAATCGCTGGCAAGCCAGCTCCCACAGGGGTTGAGGGGTATTGGAACAAGCAGCGCTGGGCTTGCGTCAGGGGTAACTGGATGTTTTGTAGGGGCTTGTTACTACCATCGTCGAATGGTTCTATGGGCCCGGCCCGGCTACAACGGGGTCATACAAAAACAACTATTCCACCGAGGTAAGAAAGATGAGTGCGGCTTCTCTGTATCCCGTTCGTCCCGAGGTTCTGGCCAATACGCTGACTGACGAGGCGACCTACAAAGCCATGTACCAGCAGTCGGTCGTCAACCCTGACGGTTTCTGGCGCGAGCAAGCCAAGCGCCTCGACTGGATCAAGCCTTTCACCACGGTGAAGCAGACTTCCTTCGACGATCACCATGTCGACATCAAATGGTTCGCCGACGGCACCCTGAACGTTTCCTACAACTGCCTCGACCGTCATCTGGCCGAGCGCGGCGATCAAGTCGCAATCATCTGGGAAGGCGACGATCCTTCCGAAAGCCGCAACATCACTTACCGCGAACTGCACGAACAAGTGTGCAAACTGGCCAACGCCCTGCGTGGTCAGGACGTACACCGCGGCGATGTGGTGACTATCTATATGCCGATGATCCCCGAAGCCGTGGTCGCCATGCTGGCCTGCACCCGGATTGGCGCGATTCATTCGGTGGTGTTCGGTGGTTTCTCGCCGGAAGCGCTGGCGGGGCGGATCATCGACTGCCGCTCGAAAGTGGTGATCACCGCTGACGAAGGCATCCGTGCCGGCAAGAAGATCTCGCTGAAGGCCAACGTCGACGACGCGCTGACCAACCCGGAAACCAGCAGCATCCAGAAAGTCATCGTGTGCAAGCGTACCGGTGGCGACATCAAGTGGAACCAGCATCGCGACATCTGGTACGAAGACCTGATGAAAGTGGCGGGCACCGTCTGCGCGCCAAAAGAGATGGGCGCCGAAGAAGCGCTGTTCATCCTTTATACCTCCGGCTCGACCGGCAAGCCGAAGGGCGTGCAGCACACCACCGGCGGTTATCTGCTGTATGCGGCGATGACCCACGAGCGCGTCTTCGACTACCGTCCGGGCGAAATCTACTGGTGCACCGCCGACGTCGGCTGGGTCACCGGCCACAGCTACATCGTCTACGGCCCGCTGGCCAATGGCGCGACCACGCTGCTGTTCGAAGGCGTGCCGAACTACCCGGACATCACCCGGGTGGCGAAGATCGTCGACAAGCACAAGGTCAACATCCTCTACACCGCGCCGACCGCGATCCGCGCGATGATGGCGTCCGGCACCGCTGCCGTTGAGGGCGCGGATGGCAGCAGCCTGCGTCTGCTCGGTTCGGTGGGCGAGCCGATCAACCCGGAAGCCTGGGACTGGTACTACAAGAATGTCGGCAAGTCCCGTTGCCCGATCGTCGATACCTGGTGGCAGACCGAAACCGGCGGCAACATGATGAGCCCGCTGCCGGGGGCGCATGCACTGAAGCCGGGGTCGGCGGCACGTCCGTTCTTCGGTGTGGTGCCGGCGCTGGTCGACAACCTCGGCAACATCATCGAGGGCGAGGCCGAGGGTAATCTGGTGATTCTCGATTCGTGGCCGGGTCAGGCGCGCACGCTGTATGGCGACCATGACCGCTTCGTCGACACCTACTTCAAGACCTTCCGTGGCATGTATTTCACCGGTGACGGTGCGCGGCGTGATGCCGATGGTTACTACTGGATCACCGGGCGTGTCGACGACGTGCTCAACGTCTCCGGCCACCGCATGGGCACCGCCGAGATCGAAAGCGCCATGGTTGCGCACCCGAAAGTCGCCGAAGCGGCGGTGGTCGGTGTGCCGCACGACATCAAGGGGCAGGGCATTTATGTCTACGTCACCCTGAAAAATGGCGAAGAGCCGAGCGAGCAACTGCGTCTGGAACTGAAGAACTGGGTGCGCAAAGAGATCGGCCCGATTGCTTCGCCGGACGTGATCCAGTGGGCGCCGGGGCTGCCGAAGACCCGTTCGGGCAAGATCATGCGGCGGATTCTGCGCAAGATTGCTACGGCTGAGTACGATGGGTTGGGGGATATCTCGACCCTGGCGGATCCGGCTGTGGTGCAACATTTGATTGATACGCACAAGACGATGAATGTGGCTTAAGCCTGTCTGATGCATTGAAAAGCCCTGTCCGGTGATGCCGGGTGGGGCTTTTTTGTGTCTGGTGGGTTTGTGGTGGTTTTGCTGGCCTCATCGCGAGCAGGCTCACTCCTACAGTTGATTGGAGCGCGATCACTGTAGGAGTGAGCCTGCTCGCGATAGCCATCTGTCAGACACCGGTGTACTTCGCTGTCGGAATGAAAACCCACCCAACCAATAATTATCGATTTCCTGCGTAAGCCCCTTCCCGCTGTTACCCATCCCCGTCCGAGTAACCAAATGTGTAACCGCCCGCCCCGCCGCGGGGCGAAGGGAAACGCAATGCCCCGTTTTAGAGCCTTAAACCCCCCGGTGAAAAATAAGACACAACGCTGCGCTTGCCGGATTAGAAGGGTTTGCGAATAATAGGCCCGCAATTTGCAGCATAGATCGGTTCACTGTCTTTCGCTCTTGCATGAATTTGCAAGGCTGTCAATGCGCTCAAGCGGGTTTCTCTGTGCATCTGTAATTAGTTGTCGCATTGAAGAAATATCGGCTTCGGGCCTGTCGTTAGAATGCCGATCACTCGCTCATCGTGGCTGACGTTGAAACCTCCGAGGGTTTCAATGGGAAATTTCCCACCGATGCTGCGCCGCTTTCCCGATTCACCCATTCGCATATTGGGCTGTCGCTCACTCTGCCGTTTTTGCCCTTTACCGATGGAGTCCCAAGATGAAGAAACTTGTGCTGCTTGGCGCCCTGGCACTGTCCGTGCTGTCGCTGAATTCCTTCGCTGATGAAAAACCTCTGAAGATCGGTATCGAAGCGGCGTACCCTCCGTTCGCTTCGAAAGCGCCGGATGGCAGCATCGTTGGTTTCGACTACGACATCGGCAATGCCCTGTGTGAAGAAATGAAGGTCAAGTGCCAGTGGGTCGAGCAAGAGTTCGACGGTCTGATCCCGGCACTGAAAGTGCGCAAGATCGACGCGATCCTGTCGTCGATGTCGATCACTGAAGACCGCAAGAAATCCGTGGACTTCACCAACAAGTACTACAACACCCCGGCCCGTCTGGTCATGAAGCAGGGTACCGTTGTCAGCGACAACCTGTCTGAGCTCAAGGGCAAAAACATCGGTGTACAACGTGGTTCGATCCACGAGCGTTTCGCTCGCGAAGTCCTGGCCCCGCTGGGTGCCGAGATCAAGCCATACGGCTCGCAGAACGAAATCTACCTCGACGTGGCTGCTGGTCGCCTCGACGGTACCGTGGCTGATGCCACCCTGCTGCAGGACGGCTTCCTGAACACTGATTCCGGCAAAGGCTTCGCCTTCGTTGGCCCGCAGTTCACCGACGTCAAATACTTCGGCGACGGCGTAGGCATCGCGGTGCGCAAGGGCGACGCGCTGAAAGACAAGATCAACGCGGCCATCGCGGCCATCCGTGAAAACGGTAAATACAAAGCCATCCAGGACAAATACTTCGCCTTCGATATCTACGGCAAGTAACACGTCTCTGCGACAAGTCAGAAATGGCGCAAGCAACAGGATCTCTGCGGTTTGCGCCATTTTTTCATCCCAACTTTCGAGGACCTGAATCATGTTGAAAGGCTACGGGGCTGTCATCCTCGATGGCGCATGGCTGACGCTTCAGCTCGCCTTGTCGTCCATGGCCCTGGCCATCGTTCTCGGGCTGATCGGGGTCGCGTTGCGCCTGTCGCCGATTCGTTGGCTGGCGTGGCTGGGCGATCTGTATTCCACGGTGATCCGCGGGATTCCCGACCTGGTGCTGATCCTGCTGATCTTCTACGGCGGTCAGGACTTGCTCAACCGTGTTGCGCCGATGCTCGGCTATGACGACTACATCGACCTGAATCCGCTGGCCGCCGGTATCGGCACCCTCGGTTTCATCTTCGGTGCGTACCTTTCGGAAACCTTCCGCGGCGCGTTCATGGCGATCCCAAAAGGCCAGGCCGAAGCGGGCATGGCCTACGGCATGAGTAGTTTTCAGGTGTTTTTCCGGGTGATGGTGCCGCAGATGATTCGCCTGGCGATTCCTGGCTTCACCAACAACTGGCTGGTGCTGACCAAAGCCACCGCGCTGATTTCGGTGGTCGGTCTGCAAGACATGATGTTCAAGGCCAAGCAGGCGGCAGATGCCACCCGCGAGCCTTTCACCTTCTTCCTCGCAGTGGCGGCGATGTACCTGGTGATCACCAGTGTCTCGTTGCTGGCGCTGCGTCACCTTGAGAAGCGCTACTCGGTAGGCGTAAGGGCGGCTGATCTATGATCTTCGACTACAACGTCATTTGGGAGGCCATGCCGCTGTACCTCGGCGGCCTGCTGACCACCCTCAAATTGCTCGCGCTGTCGCTGTTGTTCGGTCTGTTGGCGGCACTGCCGCTGGGCCTGATGCGCGTCTCCAAGAACCCGATCGTCAATGGCGCCGCGTGGCTCTACACCTACGTGATCCGCGGCACGCCGATGCTGGTGCAGCTGTTTTTGATCTACTACGGTCTGGCCCAGTTCGAAGCGGTGCGTGAAAGCTTCATGTGGCCGTGGCTGTCCAGCGCGACGTTCTGTGCGTGCCTGGCCTTCGCGATCAACACCAGCGCCTACACCGCCGAAATCATCGCCGGCAGCCTCAAGGCCACGCCGAACGGCGAGATTGAAGCCGCCAAGGCCATGGGCATGTCGCGCTTCAAACTGTACAAGCGCATTCTGTTGCCATCGGCTCTGCGCCGGGCGCTGCCGCAGTACAGCAACGAAGTGATCATGATGCTGCAGACCACCAGTCTGGCGTCCATCGTAACCCTGATCGACATCACCGGCGCGGCGCGTACCGTCAACGCGCAGTACTACCTGCCGTTCGAGGCGTACATCACCGCCGGCGTGTTCTACCTGTGCCTGACCTTCATTCTGGTGAAGCTGTTCAAGCTGGCCGAGCGCCGCTGGTTGAGCTACCTCGCCCCGCGGAAGCACTGATATGGAACGCATCGACCACGTATTGCCGTGGAGTCATCTGGGCAGCGAGCGCAAGATCTCGGTCTTCCGCTTCGGCAGCGGTGAGCGCAAGGCTTACATCCAAGCCAGCCTGCACGCTGACGAACTGCCGGGCATGCGCACCGCCTGGGAGCTGAAAAAACGCCTCGGCGAACTCGAAGCCCAAGGTCTGCTCAACGGTGTGATCGAGCTGGTGCCGGTCGCCAACCCGCTGGGCCTCGGCCAGTTGCTGCAAGGCAATCATCAGGGGCGTTTCGAGGCGGGCAGCGGCAAGAATTTCAACCGCGATTTCGTCGAGCTGAGCGCGCCGGTGGCGGCGACGCTGGCCGAGCGTCTTGGTGACGATCCGCACGCCAACATTCGGCTGATCCGTCAGGCCATGGCGGATCATCTGGCGGCATTGCCCGAGGCAGGCAGCCAGTTGCAAGGCATGCAGCGCGTTTTGCTCAGCCACGCCTGCACTGCCGATGTGGTGCTTGACTTGCACTGCGACGCCGAAGCCGCGCTGCACATGTATGCACTGCCGCAGCACTGGCCGCAGTGGCGCTCCCTGGCCGCACATCTGAATGTGAAGGTCGGTTTGCTGGCGGAAGATTCCGGCGGCAGCTCCTTCGATGAAGCGTGCTCGTTGCCATGGTTGCGTCTGTCGCGGCAGTTTCCGGACGCGCAGATCCCACTGGCGTGCCTGGCGACCACCGTCGAGCTCGGCGGTCAGGCCAATACCGACCGCGCTGATGCGGTGGCCTGGGCCGAAGGCATTCTGGCGTTCCTTGCCGAGCAGGGCCTGATCACGGGCGAGTGGCCGAAACCGGCCAACGAAGCGTGCGAAGGCATGCCGTTCGAAGGCACTGAATTACTGTTGGCGCCGCACCCCGGCGTGGTGAGTTTTCTGCGTAAACCCGGCGAGTGGGTTGAAGCCGGGGATGAGATTTTCGAAGTGATCGACCCTGTGTCCGATCGGGTCAGCACGGTGTGTGCTGGTACGTCCGGGGTGCTGTTTGCCATTGAACGGCTGCGCTATGCCCAACCCGGTTTCTGGCTGGCCAAGGTGGCGGGGCGCGAAGCGCTGCGTCACGGGCGCTTGCTCAACGACTGACTGACTGTTTTTGTGAGAACCGACCGCATGTACAAACTTGAAGTCCAAGACCTGCATAAACGCTATGGCAGTCACGAAGTGCTCAAGGGCGTGTCCCTGAAAGC
The DNA here is from genome assembly GCF_029960145.1 of Pseudomonas sp. PS01299. Lineage (NCBI taxonomy): Bacteria > Pseudomonadati > Pseudomonadota > Gammaproteobacteria > Pseudomonadales > Pseudomonadaceae > Pseudomonas > Pseudomonas sp. PS01299. Next base: position 31,315 of record NZ_JASCPO010000055.1, read on the forward strand.
GGCAGCCGGCGATGTGATCAGCATCATCGGCTCCAGTGGCTCCGGCAAAAGTACTTTCCTGCGCTGCATCAACCTGCTCGAGCAGCCGCACGCGGGCAAGATCCTGCTCAACAACGAAGAGTTGAAACTGGTAGCGAACAAGGACGGCGCGCTGAAAGCCGCTGATCCGAAACAGCTGCAACGCATGCGTTCGCGCCTGTCGATGGTGTTCCAGCATTTCAACCTGTGGTCGCACATGACTGCGCTGGAAAACATCATGGAAGCGCCGGTCCACGTACTGGGCGTGTCCAAGGCCGAAGCCCGCGAGAAAGCCGAGCACTACCTGAACAAGGTTGGCGTCGCCCATCGTAAAGACGCGTTCCCGGGGCACATGTCCGGTGGCGAGCAGCAGCGTGTGGCGATTGCCCGTGCGCTGGCGATGGAGCCGGAAGTGATGCTGTTCGACGAACCGACTTCGGCCCTCGACCCGGAACTGGTCGGCGACGTGCTGAAAGTCATGCAGGCCCTCGCTCAGGAAGGCCGCACCATGGTCGTGGTCACGCACGAAATGGGCTTCGCCCGTGAAGTGTCGAACCAGTTGGTGTTCCTGCACAAAGGTGTCGTGGAAGAGAGCGGCAACCCGCGCGAAGTGCTGGTCAATCCGCAATCCGAGCGCTTGCAGCAATTCCTCTCAGGTAGCCTCAAGTAATCGCTGCCGTTATGCACCAGATTAGGTCATGCTTCGCGACCTGAAGACTGGCTCGGTCCCCCTGTGGGAGCGGGCTTGCTCGCGAAAACGGTCGATCAGTCAACATCATTGCTGCCTGAACCACCGCCTTCGCGAGCAAGCCCGCTCCCACAATGGACCTGCGACAGCTTCGATTACGGGCTAGCATTGGCCCATGCCTTCATCAC